>JBDHVQ010000021.1:0-16795 GCA_039809845.1 Clostridiaceae bacterium
ACTCGAATAAGTAGCTCCGGAAACTGAATCTGCAAGGGTCATATCAGTCGTGAGAGATTTCTCCATTATCTTTACGGCTTCATCTCCGATGCCTTCAGTTTCTGAGTGTTCTGTTTCGACTGATTTTATACCGTCCGGTCCCAATGTAACGGTAACCTTGATATCCCCGTGGAATCCCTTTGCAGTTCCTGTGTAGGTTCCTTCCTTAAAAGAAATCTTCCTGTCAGAGGCATCACTAGTATTACTGCCGGCAGAGGAAGAAACTGAAGTTCCCGAAACCGGCACTGCACCAATAAAGCTGAATGATGCCATGAGAATTGAAGCCAGGACAATACTTTTAATTCTTTTTAACATAACTTCTCAACTCCCGTTATTTATTTGTTATATTAATTTTAGGTTATGGTAAACGTTTTTTCAACATGTCAGCATTAAATTAAAGTACTGTATCTCTTAATTTAATCGGGATATCACATACAGATTGTAAAATGTTACTGTTTATTTAGTCATGCAGGAGTTCTTATTCACAATAAAATTACTCAAACGCGGAGGAATTATGAAAAAAACAGCATCCCTTATCCTTTCCCTTACACTTTTCTCAGCTATATCATTCAATACTTCACAGGTATCAGCTGCTGCAGTGCAGACAGCTTCCCAGTCCTTACCCATATCTTCATCATCCTCTGCAAAAGAATCAGAATCTGCACTTAAAGTAAATCCGGATATTGTGACTCAGAAGGAAACTGATGCTGCCATGGATATAATAAAGGAAATAGCCACGACCTACGGAAACAGGTACTCTGAATCAGATGCCAATATAAAATGCAGGGAATTTATCAGAAAGAAACTTCAAGCTTCAGGCTATAAAGTCATAGAAGAAGAATTCACCAATAAATCTTCGAGATGGAGTGTGGATTCAGATGGCGTAACTACAGGCGTCAATATAATCGCATCTTCAGAAAATCCGGATCTGTCGAAAAAGAATGTAATATTCGTATCACATTACGACAGTTTCTTTGGTGCACCGGGAGCAAATGACAATGGAACTGGTGTTGCTTCAAACATAATTCTCTCTGAATTTTTAAAAGATATGGAACTTTCCTACAATCCGGTATTCCTTTTTGTGGATGCTGAAGAACTGGGGCTTTTAGGTTCACAGGAATATGTGAATTTACACAAAGATGAACTCACAGAAAATACTGAACTTGTGGTCAATACTGATATGACGGGCAAAGGCGATCAATTTCTCATCTGTACAGTCAGAAAGCAATCCCTTGAAAATAAATATTCCCTCATGGCCATGAATATCGGAAAAGAACTGGGTTTAAATATGGGGACCGTGAATATTTTCGGTTCAGACTATGCTCATTTTGAAGCAGCCGGTATGCCTTCCTTTGGAATTGCAAATGATTCAGGAGCACTTTCGGGAAAAGACCCCAATTATCATACACCCACCGATATTTATGAAAATGTGGACACAGAAGCAGTCCAGGATACTCTGAGGTTTCTTTTCAATATAGCTCTTAATATTTAAGAATCAGAAGAGAATCAAACCAAATCTGCATTTTTGACAAACCGTTACCTGAAATGGATGCAACTTAAAATATCTGCCGCAGAAAAAGACCCCATTCTAAAAATAATGAGGTCTTTTTCTGCCGATGAAACTTCGGAACTTATTGAATATCTATTTTCTTTTATGCTTTTAATCTCTTTCCCTTGGTCTTTCCTTTAGCTTTTTCTTCGGTCTTTTCCCTGGTTTTTTCTTTGGCTTCTTCTTTGGTTTCTTCTTTGGCTTCTTCTTTGGCTTCTTCTTTGGTTTCTGCCTGTTCTTTCATATGGGCTCTGAATAGCTCTGCGATGCCCTCTGAAAGTTCATCTATACTTCTCCCGTCCATATTGTATTTATTTGTAATTCTGGCATGTGTTCTTTTGACATGGCTGATGTCACTTCTTATTTACTTCATTATACTTTTGCTGTATCTTTCCTTCAGTTCATCAATTTCTTCCTGTGGAAGGATTTCGTCAGTGTCATCATCAGTATATATGACTCTGTCAAAGAGATTTTCAGGAGAATCCAAAAGTTCTACTGCAAATATATCCGGATTTTTAAGGTGTTTTACGAAATATTTCGAGTACCACATCACCCCAACTGCTATTACTGTATTTTCATTTCTATTTTCTTCAATAATGCGGGTAAGTATTTCACCTTTGACCTTTCCTCTTCCGTCCGGCCAGGGATGGGCATCCATAAATCCCTGCTGGGAAGTATTGAAAGTCTTTCTTATCTCAAGATCATGGTCTATGAATTTATACCCCAGTATTTGTGCAAGTCTTTCTCCTGTCACAGTTTTTCCTATACATGGAATGCCGAAAATAAGTATTGTCATGTTTTTGAATTCCTTCTTAATTAATATGGTATTTCACTGTAAGTCCCAGACTGTCCCAGATCAAGTCCTATATGATTATATTTTTTCCGCTCTGGATATTAAAATACCTTAAGTTTTATGGTATAATTGAAGATACAATAAAATAGTTCTTATTAAGAGTGAGCGGAGGGTCCTGGCCCTGTGAAGCTCCGGCAACGGACATTTTTATGCACTGTGCCAAATCCAGCAGGTATTCACCTGAAAGATAAGATTAAATCATGAAGCTTTCTTTCGGGAAGGCTTCTTTTATTTTAGGAGGAAAAATGAAAAATTCAAAACCGCCCTATGTTGCATTTACACCGGATGACAAAGATCATCCTTTTAAAAATCTCGATGCATTCAGACGTGAACTGATGAAAAATTACGAGAGATACTGTGCCATGAAATTCAAATTCCCAACCCAGGCTTTTGTAGTTACAAGGCATAAAAGAAAAATACAGGATGCCCTCATCCTCATTGAGGAAGTAAGGGCAACACTTACAGAGTAAAGTATTAAAGAGCTATTTTATTGTTTTTTGATTTTAAAATTTTCATCTGTTACTTTAAGTTTGTCATTTCCTTATAATTCAGAAAGCCAGTGCCCGAATTCACATGCCAGATGATACTGATGCTGTCTTATGAAATAATCCGGAAGAAGTGCGGGGAATTCAACGAGCGCTTTGAACCTTATACCATTTTCTTCCTGCCTGATCTGATGTCTTATACCACCTATTACAAAGCCATCAGATAGTCTTGCACATCCTGCAATCTGAACAGTATATCCTTCAGTCAATTCTGACTTAAGTCCTTCCATATCTCCGTAGTGGGCAAAGAAATTAGTCGGAAATGGGCTTCCGCCGGTATATTCAATTACTTCCTGTGAACCGTCAGCAACCTTTCTTAAAACATAATGGTCAGGGTTTGTATTTAAGTTGATTGCCTCGTGCTGCATTGTATTTACCATCATTATTTCATTTATTTTTTCTGCTGCCTTTTCCGGAGTGAGATCTTCTCCTTCAACGAGAAATTCAGTAATGCTGTACTTTCTTTTTCCAAAGGATAAATCAGCTGCAATTCTTGACATTGTATTTCCAAAGGCCCAGTCCTTCACAAGAAATCTCTTGAGGTAATTCATTCCGAGGTTCATCTTTACCTTAAGAATATCCTCTCTCATTTTGTTCAGATCCCTGTTTTCAATCCATGAAGGAAATTCCGGTGAAAAGCCTGCATCTTCTATGTCGAGAAGTTTTCTCCATGCAGCCTTCATCCTGGTGAACTCCCAATCAAGTACTTCACTTTCAGGTATTTCTCTTCCATCAATAAATGTCGTTATTTTTCTTCCAGGCATTATATATCCTCCGTATTTCTATAAAAGGTATTTGGTATTTTTTATTTCAATTTAATTATAAAGGCTAATATATTTTCATGATTCTTAAGCTTCTTAAGCTTTTTGAGGTTTTTTCGCTTTGTTTTTTAAAAAAATATTTTCAGTGAGAATTGAATTTACTTTGGTTTTGAATTTTCTATGGTTTAATAGTGTTGCCCCGTGAAACTGCGACCCTGTCACCTGGCTGAACACTTCATTTATTCCTGTATTCACCATTATAGTACCATGGTTTTCAGTTTCAACTGAATACTGATATTCTTTCCCCTGAAACTGCCTGGTCATTATTGTACCGTTAAGTGTATTTCTTCCGGAAGCAGTCAGTATTATATCCTCAGGCCTTAGTATATACAGTCCTTTTTCTTTGATCTTTGCGGATGTCCCTGCATCCTGCCAGATTACACCGGTAT
The DNA here is from genome assembly GCA_039809845.1 of Clostridiaceae bacterium. Taxonomy (GTDB): domain Bacteria; phylum Bacillota; class Clostridia; order Clostridiales; family Clostridiaceae; genus JG1575. The sequence continues at coordinate 4,197 of JBDHVQ010000021.1, forward strand.
TATATGGCATAAAAGTGTCTTTGTTCCATTCTCCTCTGATGAGGTTTGCACGGCTCACAAACCCTGCAACAAATTCAGTCTGGGTTTATAGTATATTTCATCCGGTGTACCTGTCTGTTCAATTCTTCCATCCTTCATGACTACCATTCTGTCTGCCATTGCAAGGGCTTCACCCTGATCGTGTGTTACATATAAGATGGAAGAACCTGTATTTCTATGAAGTTTCTGTATTTCCCTTCTCATTTCAATCCTTAATTCAGCATCAAGACTTGACAATGGTTCATCCATAAGGAGAAGCCGTGGTTCCGGAGCAATTGCCCGTCCCAGTGCGACCCTCTGTTTCTGCCCTCCAGAGAGCTGACCTGGAAATCTTTTCCTCATTTTTTCCATTTCTGTAATTTTTAAGACTTCATCCACTCTTATCTGAGGGGTTTTTTTGATTTCTTCAGAGAGAAATCTGTGGTATAAAAGGGGAAATTCAATGTGCTCCTCTACTTTCAGATGTGGCCACAGTGCAAAATTCTGAAAAACCATGCCAATATTTCTTTTTTCAGGTGGTAATGCTTGTTTTTCATCAGAAACTTTTTCTCCGTCAATTGTTATTGTTCCTGAAGTAGGTTTTTCAAATCCTGCAATCAGTCTCAAAAGAGTTGTCTTGCCGCAGCCGGAAGGTCCTACAACCGCCACGAATTCTCCGTCTTTTATTTCAAGGTCTATATCGTATAATGCTTTAAAATCCCCGAATTTCTTGTTGAGTTTACTTATCACTGCCGGCATTGTATTTCCTCCTTAAATTGAAAGGGCCCAGTGCAGACCATATGAGATAACCTGCAAGTATAATTGTGACTATGATACCTGAAAAAAGCTGTGGCGTTTTTTTATAGCCTGCCTGCTGAAAACTTAAAACTGTTGCACCTATTGTCCGTGATTTTGATGAATAGAGCAGTGAAGAAACTGTAAGTTCTGTAAGGGACATTAGGAATGTCAGAAGAAATCCCGTGACAAGTGACAGAGCAAAAAGGGAATCAGTATCTTTCTCCATTTGGCAAAGCCACGGGTACCGCTTATGTGTGATGCTTCCTCGGTTGAAATATCTATTCCTTCAAATCCTGCAGCTGCGCTCCTTACCTGAAGACTTAAGAATCTTGTGAAGTACGCAATATAAAGAATTGCGGAAGACCCATAAATACCGGGATTCCACCCGGGAAGAGGCTGCATCCATGCAAATATCATGGAAAGGGCAAATACTGTCCCGGGCAGTGCATAAGGCAAAGTAATAAAGGACTCCATTATTTTACCCGCTCTCTTATTTACTCTCACCCTGTAATATGCTATAAAAACACCGCAGATAAGAGTGATGAGGGAAGTCACCAGTGCACGTCTTACCGATACGGAAAAAGCCTGTCTTGTAGTCTCTGATGATATGATATACCTGTAATTTTCAAGAGTGAAGTTTTCTCTGCCCAGGGGTTTTCCCATGACCTTATAGAAAGGTGAAACAATCAGTGAAAAAAGAGGAAGGATGTTGGTCATAAGAAAAAACCCCACAATAAGTATTTCAATAACGAATCTTTTTCTTCCGAGATAAATCCTTGGTTCAGTATCCTCTTTCTGGGATTCTGTTACTTTTGATCCTGACAGTATTAACCACTGTATGAAAAGACCGGTAAGGGCAATCAGTCCGAGTACTGATGACAAAACAGCAGCCTCACTGAATGCACTGGTGCCAAATCCTGTTACTTCCTGATAGATATATGTTGTAAGGACACTGATAGTTGCAGAAGATCCCAGAAATGCGGGAATGCCGAAGTTGTCGAGACAGCTTAAAAATGCAGTAAATATACCTGCGGCAATCACCGGCATTGCCATTCTAAGGGTTACTCTTTTTAAAGTTCTTAAGCTCGCTGCACCTGATACCCTTGCGGCAAGTTCAGCTTCACGGGGTATTTTTCTGAGTGCAGTAAGAGTAAAAAGATATACCAGAGGGTATGAGGTAAGTCCGAGAACTATAATAATCCCTCCCATGGAGTAAAGACTGAAACCCTTAAACCCTTCCAGGAACAGCCTCACGGATCTTTCAAGATCACCGTTCTTTCCGAAAAACTGAACCCACGCGAGGGATGATACATATGATGGAATAATGAAAGGCAGGAATATGCCCAGCTGGATTATTCTTTTAAAGCGGATATCCGAAAATGCAATGAGCCATGCAGATACAATTCCTGTAAATGAAGCAATAAGACCTGAACCCAGTACCATTATCAGTGTATTTTTTATTACTTTCCATGTCCTCGGAGAAGTCAGTACCTTTTTATAATGACTCAGTGTAAATCCTCCCTCTGACTGGAATCCCATGATGATTAGTCTTATAACAGGAACTGCAAATACTGCAGCAATAAGAAATGACGCAGATATCATCAGAAAACTTCTTCCCAAAGGAAAAGAGGAAACATTTTTTATCCCTGTTTCCCCTTTGATATTTATGATTTTTTTTATTCTTTTCAATATTTTCCCTCTTGCCTATTTATGTTATTTACTGTGCCGAGAATATTTCATCGAATTTTTTCTTATCTTCTTCCCTGCCCTTCAGAAGTTCCTTAGTATCAGCTGTAAGGATTTTTGTCAGTTCCTCTGCTGACTTTAAACCTTCAGGGCCTTTGAAACCGTTCCTTATGGGAGCATAGCCAAGTTCTGACTGAAGTTTCTGTCCTTCCTCTGAAAGAATGAAGTCGACAAACCCCTTTGCCATATCTTCTTCTTCAGTGCCTTTTACTATTCCTACAGGTTCAGTAATGACAGGCACTCCTTCCCCAGGATAAATGAATTCCACAGGAGCACCATCTTTTTTCGCCCTTATTGCAAGATAATCCACAACCATGCCGTACCCTTTTTGTCCGCCGGATACAGCTTCCATAACACCGCCGTTTCCTTTCACAACTTCAGGTTTCACTGCTTTAAAATCTTCGTAGAACTTCCATCCGAATTCCTCATTCCTTGTAAACGCTCCGAGGTTATAGGCTGCAGCTCCTGAATAAAGCGGATTCGGCATTATTACATTGTCCTTTGCTGAATCACCGGTGAGATCCTTCCATGAAGCCGGCACTGTCTTTACAAGGTCAGTATTGTATATTATCCCTGTCGCCATAACCTTTGTTCCTGTATACATACCTTCAGAATCACGTATTCAGGTTTTATTTCTGAAGATTCCGGTGATTTATATTCCATCAGCATATCTTCAGCCTTCAGCGATTCAAAAGTAACTGCATCAGCAAGGAGGAGGACATCCGCCTGGACTTTTCCGGAGAGTTTTTCGGCCTTTAGTTTACTCATAACTTCTTCTGTACCCGAACGGAAAATATTTACCTTAACTTCAGGATATTTTTTATTGAATGCTTCCACAAGTTTTGCAGCATCGGCATCCGGCTGTGATGTATAGAATTCCAGTTCGCCTTTAAGGTTTTTTGAATCCTGTGCTTTTACTGAAACCATATTGACTGAAAAGAGAGAAAGGGATAAAAGTGCAGCTCCCGTGAGCTTCAATATTCTGTTCATTCTGTTTTCTCCTGACAGTTATATTTTTCTTTACCTGACAATTATATCGTAAGGAGCCTCTCATTCTCTGTTTCCAGTGTGTAAAGTAGTCATGGGATATGTAAATTTCCGGTAAAAATCACATTAAGTAAATGAATCACATGTCAATGATATTTTCCGTAAGCTTCACTGCATTTCCAATGTAACCTCAGTTCAGTGTATAAAATTCATCTAAGTCAGACCTTGATGTTTTACTGGATATGTAATATCTGGATAGCAGAAACTGATAATTAATTTCCCACGTATATTCTCTTTAAAATGATTAATAGCCCGGAATGATGTATCATTATTCTGATGAATTATTCTCCTTAGAGAAGGAAATCTTAATTCAGAAGGATATATTAATTTCAGAAAGGTAAATAAAATGATTACTCTTAAAAATCTTGTCAAAAGCTACGATAAAAAATACAATGGATTACGAGATGGCAAGGCACGGATGGATTGCGGATTACTCAGACTCAATGTCAATGCTCGACCTTCTCGTATCAGACAAAGGTTCTGGTTTCTGGGGAAACAACGATGCCCATTTTAAAAATGATAAATACGATGAACTTGTAAAAGAAGCAAAGTCGGTGAAACACACTGAAAAGAGATTTGAACTGATGCATGAAGCTGAAGCAATTCTCCTTGAAGAAGTCCCCGTAATTCCCGTTTACTACTACACGAGCATTGTATGCTATAAAGATTATGCAAAGAACATCAGAAAGTCAGCATTAGGATTCCTCTATTTTGAAAATGCCTATATAGAAAAACAGTAATCTGAAAAAATACAGGTCATGGATTAAAGTTCCATGTCCTGTATTTTTTACGGTTTTAGTTTTATTGAATTATTGATTTATTGATTTATCTTGTTTATTCTCCCATGTCATGCTGTACTCTTTTTTAAAAATATTGGCTGACACTTATGGTTGCTTGAAGAAGAGGGATGATTCAGGTCTGATGTTTATTTTTCTGTCCATATATTTTGCAGCAATTTCAGGTTTTCTGTCGAGAAAGATTGCCTTTTCACTTACTCCATTATCCCTGAGGATCCTCACTGTATTTACCATCATGTCATCAGATCCTGCTATATAAAATGAAGTATTTTTAAGGGAAGAATATTCCCTGACTTTTTCATAAAGAGCAATTCTTCCTGAAACCTTCACCCCTTTATATTCTTTACTTTCCTTTTCTTCAAAGAGTTCAGGGAAAATATGTGATCCTTCCCTGTCGGAATAAATGAGGGTAAAGGATTTTATTCCGTCCTGATTTTTAAAATAGCCGAGAACAAATGGCCTGAAAGCAGCCACTGCAACTCCCATTGCAAAACAGACAATATTCCCGCCGTTTCTTTCCGGCCTCATATGCGCCTTTGATTTATATATAGTGATATAATCTCCGACTCCTGTTCCCATCAGTACCTTTTTATATCTTGAAGGATTGTTTCGTATTCTTGTTGTAAATGCCAAGTATCCTTCTTCCGGTGCAGTCAGAATCGACATATGCCTTACGAGGGTACTGTCGGTTCTTCCGGGGTTTATGTCAAAACCATTCAGTGCGACATGCGTGTTGGCACCTGATTCCCATGTATGTCCATGGGGATTCTTCATTATATATGTATAGGTTTCAGGATTTTCTTTCCTAATTTCTATTATTTCACTTCTGAATCTTTCCATTAACTTACCTCTTTTTTAAAATGTCCAAATGTAATGTTATTGATATCTATTATCATTAATGGCGATATTATAATACATAAAATTCTCTGGGTAAGTCAACATCATTTTTTCTAAGATGGTTGTGCTGTTGAAAATATGACCGTAAAAAAACACCTCAATGAATTTCCGTGTCCATTCAGATTGTTCTTTTAATATGTATTTATAAGATATCCTTTTAAAGTGTTTTTTATTATTCTCCAATAACAGACAGAAATCAGAATTGTTCTTAGAATATGAAAACAGGTTATTATTCCAGTATTTTTTCAACTGTGACAGTATAACTTCCCCCTGGTGCTGCAGCGGTTACAGTATCACCTTCGTCTGCTCCGAGAAGTGCTTTGCCAAGATCTGATTCTATACTTATAGCCATATTGTATGGGTCAATTTCAAGTGTGGTTACGAGTTTTACTTCTTCTGAATCACCTGTATCTGAAAATCTCACTATGGCTCTTCCGTTTACTTTTAATCCTTCATTATCTTCCCTGTCTATTACAGTCGAGGTTGAAAGCATTGTGTAGATATACTGTATCCTGTTGTCATTTTTTCTGTATGCTTCACAGGCAGCCTTATACTCTGCATTTTCCGATCTGTCCCCGAAGGCTGCAGCCACCATTTTTTCTCTGGCTATTTCCGCCCTCAATACGGTCATTCTGTATTCGAGTTCTTCTTCAAGCTTTTTTATATTTTCAGTAGTAAGTTTATTGTTCATATTATATCTGAGAAGTCGGTTCCTTTCGCATTTATTATAAATTCCAGTGTTTACACTATCCGCCTTTTCCGATATCAGTAATTATACCCCAAGGTTTTCCCCGAAAGATTACTTATTTTTGAGGCAGAATGTACTGTAAGGTGGTATTGATTTGATTCTTCCTTCAGAGCCGAAATTCTTAGTTGAAATTCTTATGCCGCCGGTATTGTATTTATTCATGAATTTATCAAGGGATCTGAAAGTTTTCCCTTCACCTGATTTAACTTCAACCGGAATTATTTCCCCTTCCCGTGACTGAAATATAAAATCCAGTTCATTATACTGATCTGGCTGCCAGTAAAAGGAAGTAATTCCAAATGAAGTTAGTTCCTGACATACAAATATTTCAGCCACAGCCCCTTTATAAATTCCCAGCACTTTATCATCGAGGAGAAGTTTTTCCATCGGAAGTCCCAGAACAGCGCCAAAAAGTCCGATATCGGAAAAATACAGTTTAAAAAATGATGGCTCTTTATATGCATTCAGAGGAAGAAATCCCGAATTTATTTTTTCAACTCTGTTTACTATACCAGCAAGTGAAAGCCTATGAATGGGATATGAGTAATCCTTACTTCGTGCTCCTTTTTTAATCAGTGAATACTGGAATTTTTTATTTTCTTTTCCAAGCTGTTCAGGAAGACTGTTCCAGATATCATAGAGTTTTACTGAATCTTCATCTGATGAATACTTCTGCATATCTCTGATGTATGAATTGTTAATGCTGTTCTGAACCCGTCTTAACTTTTCAAAGTCAGTATTTTCCAGAAAGGAAATTACAGCTTCAGGCATACCTCCTGTTATCAGATATTTTGTATACCATTCGAGTGCAGTTTCATGGAGAGGATTGAATTTATTATTAATGTAGCAATCTTCAATCAGGGAAATGAGTGGTTCCTGACCTGCAGCGACCAAAAATTCATAGAAATTCACAGGATGCATGGTTTTGATCTCCACCTGACCGACAGGAAAGGAATACCGTTTCCTGTTCACATGGATTCCGGGCCTGCTGCATGTGGCAATACCATTGAATTTCTTATCACTTTCGCTATAATATTTAAGGCTCGTCAATGCTCTTTCCCCGTCCTGTACCTCATCGAAAATTATAAGTGTTTCAGAATCTATATTATTCCATATTTGATTTCAATAAGTCTTACAATATTTTCAGGAGAAATATTTTCCCTGAAAAGTGCCCCCAAGGGTGGGGTTTTCTTCAAAATCAAGATATACAGTCTTTCGATAATTTTCACGGGCGAATTTTATAACGGTATATGTTTTGCCAGTACCCCTGGATCCCTGAATCAGCACAGGTTTTTTTCCGCTACTTTCCTTCCAGGATTTCAGTTCTTTTTCAATCATTCTGTACATAATATGATTTATCCCACTTCTTATTATTTTCAATTCCATTTAACTTTTATTACTACATAAAGATTCAGAACTCTGTAACTTTTAATAAATAATAATTAATGCAGAAGTCTGCACTTTTTAATATTACGGAATTTCTCTCTGGATTTTTCTGTTCATTCCCATATGGGCTAAAGAATGTGTAAGTTCAGTTATCAGAAAACAACTGTAACTGTCACTATTCCTTCTTTTACACTGCCCCCGATTTTCCAGCCGTTCAATGAAGCTATTTCCCATGCAGAGGAAAGACCGATTCCATAGCCATTCTGGCTGCTGTTTCTCGATTCGTCTTCCCGGTAAAATCTTTCAAACCACGGGGTTATGTCTTCTAAGTCTTTTGTATTGCTTCTGTTTCTGACTGTCAGTACTGGGGTTCTTTTCTGATTCAGATCAACTGATATTATTTCATTGAGAATGGAATACTTGACTGCATTATCAAGAAGTATGGTTATCAGTTGTTTTACATCACTTTCAGAGGACCTTAACTTTATGTTCTCACTGATATTTCTCTTAAGTTCAAGTCCTCTGACTTCCATGGGAGCTTCAAATTCAGCCAGAACTTTTTCTGTAATATCTGATAAATCAACTGATGTATTTCTTTCCCGTGTATTTTTTTCCTGAATTTTCGAAAGGTCAATAAGTTCAGAGGTAAGTGAATCCAGTTTCATAACCTGATTTCTTATACTCTGTGTCCATTCTGATTCGCCGTTTTCCATTTCAATGATATCTGATGATGCTGAGATAATTGCAAGTGGTGTTTTTATTTCATGGGATGCTTCTGTAATGAACCTCTTCTCCCTGCGAAGGGTTTCCTCGGCAGGTTTTACTATAAATCCTGACAGCCACCATAAAAGTACAGAAATGAGAATCAGTCCTGATATTCCCACCAGAGCGGATATTTCAAGGAGCTGTCTGTTGTTTTCCTGCATCTGGTGAATATCGAGGAAAACCATGGTATAACCCTGTGGATTGGGGTTCACCGAATACTTGTACTGTCCGATTACTCCCTTTGATACACCTGTTCCCAGTAGTTCAATTGCATAGTTTTTTGCCTTTTCTTCTTCTATTGCCGCAACACGGCTTAAATCTATATATACAATATCCTTAAATACATTTGCATATACCGTGAAAAACCTGGTGATAAAAGGAGTCTCAGGCGATATTCCCCTTTCCTTTCTCATCATCATGGTTCCCGGAAAAAGTCCGTTGTTTTCTGAAACAAGGTCGAGAATATAGTCCGTATTATTATCCCAGTTTCTGTAGTTGATATAATTTATGGCCCCCACAATTGCAGAAGTGATGAGAATCATGGATAATAGGGACACTATGAAAAACTGATTCCTAACTCTTTTTATCACTTTCTTTATCCTCCAGCCTGTACCCAAGCCCCCGGACAGCTTCAATGGTGACACGGCTTCCCACTGAGTCAAGGTGTTTTCTTAAAAATGATATATGTGCCCATACAACACTTACCTGTGATTCTGAATCATAACCCCATATTTTATCCATCATCTGATCTGTGGAGATAAGTCTTCCTGTATTCTTAAGGAGCATTTCCATTACCTGATATTCCTTGTTGTTGAGTCTTTCAGAACCCGCCGGTCCTTTCAGAGAGGATGTCCCCTGTTCAAGCACTATATCCCCGTATCCTTTGTAAAGTGAATCAAGATTACCCTGTCTCCTTGTAAGAGCTCTTACCCTCGCCATGAGTTCACCCCTTGCAAAGGGTTTGCACAGATAGTCATCAGCACCTGCATCGAGCCCTTCAATCCTGTCTTCTATCTGGGCCTTTGCAGTAAGAAAAAGTACTGGGGTATCAATATTCTCAGCCCTTAATATTTTTACAAGTTCAATGCCGTTCATCTGAGGCATCATGATGTCAAAGACCATGACATCGTATTTTTCTTCCCTCGCATATGCAAGGGCTTCTTTCCCGTCATATGCTGAATCTACATCAAAATGTTCATGGCGCAGCATCATTGTAACTGCCCTGTTAAGTTCCTTTTCATCCTCGGCCAGGAGTATCTTCATTGTATTTCTCCTCAGGTATCTTTAAAGTTCCCTGTTTTTTTCTTTATTATGGAATCCTATTGTCTTATTCTTTTAAAGTAATTTTATCAGCATGAGACTTCGATTACCTCATTGCATAATAAATATTTTGATTTTTCGGTCTGTTTATTCCAGGCTTTTTATTTTCTCCGGGTTATTTATTATCACAGGTTTTTATCTTTGCCGCCTGGTTAATTTATTTTTCTGGGTTTATTGTTTTTTAGGGATATTTATTTTTTCGGGATATTTGTTTTTTCGGGATATTTATTTTTCCCTGTCTTTATTCAGTGATTCAAAAAAGTCCCGGAATAAAACCGGGACAGGAGGAGTTCAGTTCAATTGATCAGTAAATCTTTCCCTTATAATGATGAAGGCTGGGAACTGTTTTTGTCTGAAGGTGTGGTATTGTTGTTTTCCGGCTGGGAGGAGTTATCCGGTTCCATATTTTCCATAACCTTTGCATCTACAGTTACGTCTCCGGCTTTTAAAGAATATTTTCCGTCCTTTTTGAGTAAGGGTGAGGAAATCATTATGCTCTTAAACGCTGCGGATGGGGTTATGGTAACAACAGCATTACCAGTTTCATCCACTATTTCCGCATTGGTTCCAGCAGCAATTTCCTTGTCTGCAACGGCTTCTATTGCCGCCTGGGTTGTTGTATCCGTAAGGGCCGGACTGATATCACCTCTGGAAGTATAGATAATGTTTCCGCCGGTTATTTCCATTACCAGTGGGAAATTATCCATTCCCATTCCAAAATGATCCATCTGTGACATCATTTCTTCCATTTCTTTACTCATTTCTTCAAAATCAGGGAAATTGTTCTCGCTGCTCTGTGCTACACTGTTTCTGTCATTCTGTGCTCCGCTGTCATTGCCGTTACTTGTGTTCTCCGTGTCGTCATTGAATGTTCCGCCTTCATTTATGTTAACCGTACCACCGGATGTCTTAAGGGCATTCATGGTATGGATTGCTTTTCTTCCTGCGTTTATATTAAGTGTTCCACCCTGTATATCTAAGGATGCCATGGCATCGATTCCTGTGTAAGGAGTATCTACAGTCATTTCACCATCCATGAGAGTAAAACTTGAGGCTGAAAGGGATGATCCCTCTCCCATGAATCCCATCATCCTTCCCCAGGGTCCTTCCATATGGTTTCTCTTCATAAATCCGAAGTTATTTCCCATCATTCTGGGGAACATTCCTCTGCCTCTCATAATTTTGCCTGCAGTATTACTTTCATTGTCAGAGGGTTTTGAAGAGTTTTCCATTCCGGTTACGGAACCCTCTTTATCAGTTTCACCACTGTCCTCAGATGATCCGTCCACTGTCTTTATCCTTACGACACCACCGTTTACCTTTATTTCATCGAGGGATTCCATTGCCCCTTCATTGGAAGTGATACCTACCACAGAATTTTCAGAATATATATCAGAATGTTCCTGATCTTCGCTGTTCTGGCTGATTATACCTGTTTTTCTGCAGTCTATATTGAGTTCTGAATCTTTAAACTTTACTGTTCCCAATGAAACTATTCCTGAAGAATATGAGTTTAAGTCAAGTCTTGTTCCGTTTACTGTAACATTTCCTGCAGATGCCAGCGCTTCAAGGTCGCTGCCCTGGATTTTAAGATTACCCTTGCCGTTTATTATAAGATTTCCCCTGGTTCCCACAGCTCCGACAAGATTATTGGATTCTCTTTCACCACCGGTTATTATGCTTTCAGTTCCTTCAGGTACATTGAGTGTTATATTTCCTGACTCCACAAATACTGCGGATCCTTTTGAAGAAGTGATCTGTGCTCCTTTTAAAATCAGCACCACATTCTCATTTTCACCTGCATCGACAAGTATCCTTATATCAGAAGCTGTCCCGGAAACAACATATGTACCAGCCTTTGTAATTTTGATATCCTTTCCGTCAATTTCAGCATTGGTAACTTCCGGTGTACCATCTTTCAATACAATCCTTGATGCTCCGTTTTCATCGTATGTAAGCTTTGTCTCTTCATCAGTAAACTTAAAATCTGTTGGATCTGTAGGTGTGATGTTGCTGTGGATAATAAAATTCCTGTTTTTATCATTAATTCCAGACTTTACCTTATTATTTCCTTCCTGACCTGCTTTCGTGTTATTGTCAGGTGATACCGTTCCTGTTTCAGGATTACCTCCGGTATTGGAAGTACTGTTCGTAACATTTTCAACTGCCGTGGCAGGAGTGTACTTCGCCATTGGTATTGCCGCCGTTACAAGAAGTGCCATAATCATCGCCTTTATTCTTCTGTTCATTTGTTATCCCTCTCTTTAAAAAAGTTTTGCTTTTTTCCTTACTTCAGTTCTAAGATTACATCCCCTGACTTAAATAAACTTCAAATGAACCTTAAATCAACTATAAATTTCAGGAAATTCAAAAAAACCCTTCAAAACACCACCTCCAAAAACCCAACAGAAACACCCGGTATTCTGGATTGCCTTAACCAGTATACCGGGTATTATCTTTATATTATCATAGCTTTCAGACATGAACTTTCGGTCATAAGCTTTCAGACAAGAGCTTTCAGACCAAAGAAACAAATCTTCAATAGGCCTGGAAAGTCATAATTCTTTATTGAACGTCACTTAAAACTTTTCATCCTCAGAATCCATCATTTCTCCGTTCTCTACAAATTCCCTTATCTGTTCCCTTACACTCTTATATGTCTTTCCTTCAGTTTTACTGTTTTTTCCCTGAGGGTTATTACTGTCAGTACTCCCGTTATGCGATTCAGGATTCTCCTCATTATTAATTACTTCTTCAGTTACTTTTTCCATCCCATCATCTGTCTTCTGTATTTTATCCTGAATTCCTGTTTTATCCGTTATATCTGTTCCATCATGCATTTTCAATACTGAATCATTAGTATAGTTGCCTGGATTAAAACTAGCATCAGCATTTTTCTTTTTGTTTCTTCTTTTTTCAACTCTACTACCCACAAAAATTCCTATTTCAAACAGTATCATTAACGGTATGGTAATAAGGACCTGACTTACTACATCAGGCGGGGTTATTATTGCTGCAATGACCAATACTATAAGGAGTATATATTTTCTTTGTCTTGCAAGAAAAGAAGATTTCAT
>JBDHVQ010000022.1:0-16581 GCA_039809845.1 Clostridiaceae bacterium
CCGGAGAACTGACGAAGTAAAATGATTACATAATTGGTATATAATAATTCAATAAATTAATAAGGTATCGTAAAAATAAAATAATGATAAATTTTTAATTTACGATTGATAATTACATCACATTGCAATATAGCAGTAACCATAAGGGACTACTAAGGAGGATATTTGGAAAGAATTGTAGAACTTTTAAAGGGAATCGGATTAAGTGAATCTGAAGCGCAGGTGTACCTGACCCTCATCAGGGAAGGGACACAGAATGGTTATGAAGCCAGCAAGAACTCGGGAATTTCAAGGACAAAGATTTATGCACTTCTTGAATCACTTGTAATCAAAGGTTTTGCCCTGGTCAATAAATCAGATGTCTCCAAGGTTTATACTGCTGTACCGGTAGAAGAAATAATGGGAGTCAAGAAGAAGGAACTCGAAGAATCGGAAAAGTACTTAAAGGATGAAATTGAAAGAATAACCAGTGTCTCGGGAATGGATTACCTTTTTGAGATCAAAGGAAGGGCAGGGATTATTGAAAAATGCCTCTCCATGATAAAGAATGCATCAAAGGAAATCTATATTCAGGTTTTTGAAGAGGAACTGGAATTTTTCAGAAGAATTCTTAAGGAAAAGGAAGAAGAAGGAGTTACTGTAATTCTCATATATTTTGGAACAGGCCAGGCGGAAAAACCAGTACGTCACTCGAGCTTCCACGGTTATACCAGTGATAAGCTTGAAGATTTAGGGGGAAGGTTTATCAATTTAACCTGCGACAGTGAAGAAACTATTTTTGCGACATTCAGTGATAATTCTGAAGAAGCCATCTGGACCAGAAACAGATCCCAGATATTCATTTCAAGGGAGTACATAAAACACGATGTGTATTGTCTAAACCTTATTGAAGCCGCTTCCATGGAAGATCCCGAATACCTTAAAAAAAGAATCAGTTCTGTGAGAAATATCCTCGAAGATCATTGAATCCCTTAAAGAGCGGGAGGAATTGTTTTATGGCTGTCAGAATTGTATTGGGATTAATTGCTTTAATCAACCTGTTTTTTCTTGTATCGTTTTTAAGGGATCTTTCGAAAAACCGGAGTGAAATGAGTACCGAACCAGGAAACCCTGTCGTTTTGGGACTTTGGTCGGCATTTGTGTTTTTCTTCTCCACTTTTGGTATCTCTGACTTCGCACTTTCAACCATTTTCTACAGGAAAATGAAACTAATTGATGACAAAAAGCTTCCGGGAACACTTAATACTCAGTGTGTTATACCAGTTGCCGTCATGGCGCTCGCCTACATCACAAACATCAGTGTGGATGTAAAGACTCTCATCGTCTGCATTGTTGCCCAGGTCCTCGGAGCATATATAGGACCGAAATTCGTAGTGAGACTCAAGGCCGAAACCATAAGGCTCATAATGGGTACCGGTCTTTTCATAGCAGCAGCATTTATAGTAGCCGGACTTATCGGTCTTATGCCCCAGGGTGGTAATCTTACAGGACTGGTGGTATAAAGCTTTTAATCGCCGCTGTCGCTCTCTTTATATACGGTGCACTTAATGCTGCAGGCATAGGTTCCTATGCTCCGACAATGGCGACAGTATATGCCCTGGGTCTTTCTCCTGCAGTTGCATTTCCCATAATGATGGGTGCATGTACTTTTTCAGTTCCAATAGGATCCATGGAATTTATAAAGTTCGGACAGTACGGAAGAAAAATCACTCTTGCTTCAGTGACTGCCGGAGTCCTCGGAGTCCTTGCTGCAATTTTCCTCGTAAAATCATTCAACGGAACCCAGATCCAGTGGGTTGTGGCAGCGGTTGTCCTCTATACCTCACTCACTATGTTCTACGACGAATATAAACGCAGAAAATCTTCAGTTTCAGCAGTATAGGATAAACCCTTACATAAGATTCAGGAGAACAGGGATTTATTAAAAGAAGCTCAGAAATAATAAATGACCACTAATAATAGAAAACCAGCAGGGAATATTAAACCGATAAGGAGAAAAAATATGCTAATTCTTACAAGAGAAGATATGGAAAAAGTATTTACCATGAAGGACGCAGTTGAAGCTGACAAGGAAGCTTTGAAACTCTATACGGAAGGCCGTTCTGAAGTACCATTGAGATCTTCAGTGTCAATACAGGAAGAAAACGGAACTTCACTTTTCATGCCTGCTTTTGTCGGAGGAGTGAATGCCTCCGGAATTAAAATAGTATCTGTATATCCAGACAATATTGAAAAGGGACTTACTTCAGTTCCTGCATCAATGGTTCTTTTAGACTCAAAAACCGGCTTTGTAAACTGCATAATGGACGGCACATACCTTACACAGCTTCGTACAGGTGCAGTTTCTGGTGCCGCCACGGATCTTCTTGCAAGGAAGGATTCTAAAATAATGGCGCTCATAGGGACAGGGGGACAGGCAGTATCCCAGGCACTTGCGGCAGCAGAAGTAAGGCCCATCGAAGAAATAAGGGTATTTGACTTAAGCCCTGAAAGAACTGAAAATTTCGTAAAGGAACTTAAGGGACAGCTACCTGGTATAGTAATCAAGGCTGCATCTTCTTCAGATGAAGCAGTTGACGGTGCAGACATCATAACAACTGTCACAACATCACCAAGGCCGACATTTGACCCATCCAAAGTAAAACCAGGTGCCCATATCAACGGTGTCGGATCCTACACTCCTGACAAAAGGGAACTCCCTGAAGAAATCATAAAAAAAGCCGGTAAAGTATATGTGGACACAAAAAATGGTGTTATGAATGAAGCCGGGGACTTTATCATTCCTATATCCAACAAAGTATTCACGGAAGATATAATTACCGGTGAACTTGGAGAACTCATTCTCGGCAGAACAAAGGGAAGGGAAAATGATGAAGAAATAACCCTTTTCAAGACAGTGGGTTCAGCGGTTCTCGATGTAGTTACGGCGGATATGATTTATAAAAGAGCTGTAAAAGCCGGAGAGGGAAAAGAAGTTACTATCTAGGAAAGCTGTTATCCTGAAAGAAAGCTTTATCTCAAAAGTAAAGATACTGAAAAGCAGAAAAAGTTACTCAAAAAGCGGAAAAAGTAATTAAATACAGAATAAGGAATATACGATATGGTGAATCAGAAAAGACTTTTAGTCCTCTGTATTCACCTTTTTATTTTGAAGTCTGATTAATACAGTATGTGTTCCTTTCGTGATCATTTACTGTTCTTTCGTGTCCTTTCCTGTCCATTCCTGTCCTTTTACTGTTCTTTTTCTGACGGGAGGAAGATAAAATCATACCAGGTGGTTCAGATTTCTCTTATGATACCCGATATTTATCCTTAAAATGAATAAAACACTGGATTTTTAAATAAATTCTTTAACTAAGAAAAATTATCAGACTTATATATTTTTAATAAATCAGTAATAATTATGTAAATTATTCGGATGTAACAATTAAAACATAAGTTTAAACGTATTGATTTTAATAAATCAATTTATTGTTCCCTTGTGGTAAGTTAAAAATTTGTGTAAATTATTTTGTGGGTAAAAACATTTTCATGTATTTGTTTTCATCCCGTATACAAAAATATATCGGAGGGGTCAAGGAGTCCTTAGGATTCCGTCAGGAAAATGGAAAAGAAAAAACTGTCCGTCATTGCACTTATTCTTATGGTTTTCACCACAGTTTTTGGCTTCAACAACATAACCAGAAGCTTCTGGCTAATGGGTTACGCAGCTATTCCGTGGTACATTCTTTCAGCACTTTTATTCTTCATTCCCTATGCATTCATCAATGCTGAGTTCGGTGCAGCGTTCAAGGAATCAAAGGGTGGGATCTATACATGGATGGAAAGGTCCGTAGGTCCAAAATTCGGATTTATCGGCGTATTCATGTGGTATGCATCATATGTGATCTGGCTTGTTTCACTTGCAATAACAATCTGGGTTACATTCTCATACGCAGTTACAGGAAGCGATTCAACTTCACAGTGGGCACTGTTCCTTGGAATTCCTTCAAACATAATGCTCGCGGTATTCGGTATCCTCTGGGTTGGTTTATTGAGCTGGATGGCTACCAAGGGTAACAGTGTTATACAGAGAATCGCTTCAATAGGCGGTACTGCAACAACACTTTTAAACATCGTTCTGTTACTCGGAGCTCTCATTGTATTCATATCAAACGGCGGAAAGCTTGCACAGCCGATCACTTCAACTTCATTCACCATGTCACCCAATCCAAACTACACCAATATTGTTGCAATGGTAGGGTTTGTTGTTATGGCACTCTTTGCATACGGCGGTATTGAAGCGGTTGCAGGTTTTGTCGATGACACTGAAAATCCTGAAAAGAACTTCCCCAAGGGACTGAAGCTTTCAGCTATCATAATTACTGTGGGTTATGCCATTGGCATTTTCGCAGTAGGTGCCTTCACAAACTGGCAGTCATATCTTTCTGATACTACAAAGATCACATTTGCCAATGCTTCCTACGAAATAATGAAGGGCCTTGGATTAAGACTCGGCGAAGTATTCGGCATGTCAAATCCGGAAATTTTAGGACAGATAGTAGTAAGATACATGGCGATATCACTCTTCCTTGCACTTTCAGGAGCCTACCTCACACTTTTATCACAGCCACTTAAGCAGCTTCTAGCAGGAACACCAAAGGAAATGTGGCCGGGTAAAATGGGTGAATTAAATGAAAATGATATCCCTGTAAACGGACTTAAGGTTCAGGCAGCTATAGTGATATTCTTCATACTCCTTGTATCACTTACAGGCGGAAAGGGAGGTAAGCTCTTCCAGAACATCACAATGATGATGAATACTTCCATGACACTTCCATATGTATTCATAGCCTATGCATTCTGGCCTTTCAAAAACAACGATGCAATCAAAAAGCCTTTTGTAATGTTCAAGAAGAAATCAACGGCTCTCTTCTCAGTAATAAGTGCCTGTGCAACAGTTATCATTGGTAACGTCCTTCAGATAGCTGACCCTATTGCAAATTACTTAAGAACAAGTTCAGAACTTGAAGCTTCTGCAAGGCAGATAATGAGAAACGATGCATTCACATCAGCAGCCTTCATGATTTTTGCTCCTGTTATATTTACAATCATAGCAGTTATAATCTATGAAAACGGCATGAAGAAAATGGCGGCAAAGGGAATCACAAAGACTTCCGAAAGATAATTCTTTCCGGCAGTACGAAAATAAAAATAAGATTAAAAGAAATGGCTTTTCCGGCGGAATAGATTCTTCCCGGGAAAAGCCATTTCTTTATTTCTTCTATGCTGGTACTTTCTGTTACTTACTGACTACTTCCTGATTACATCCGGTTTACTTAATTATTAATTCCTGATTTCCTGATTACTTTCTGATCACTTTTTGATTTGATTTCGATCCACCTTTTTCTTTATAAAGAGGGAAATATATCAGTAATAAATATGAGTGCCATCAGAAGATCTGCAGATCCGCCGGGGGACAGTTTATGTGAAATAAAGAGCTGATCTGCTTTCTGAAGACTTCCGTAGAATTCTTCATCGGACATATTTTCCATGTTTTCATATATTTTACGTGCTTCGTTCTGAACAAGCTTAAGACCTTCCGTACCTCCTCTTTTAAGGACATTGGAATCGGAAAGGACAGTCATAGTGGATATAAGCACATGTAGAAGGCATCTTTTTTTGTCAAAACCGAGTTCCAGTGAATGCATGAATGTATCCAGTCCTCTTCCGAAGAGAGTCGGATAACCATCTTCTGCTTCTTCCACTATGGTTTCTGATCCGTACATTTTTCTTACCTTCATACCGTTGGATTCTGCATTGAAATCGCTTTGTTTATCATCAGAATCGGGCATAACTTCTGAAAAATAGCTTACAGCATTCATGGAAACTATTTTCTTTAGTTCCTCCCTGTCCTTAAAATCCGGTACGGCACTGTGTCTTAACATAAACTCAGTCACTGCAAGGACCATAAGACCCATGGTAAATATGGCACCTTTATGGGTATTCACATTACCTGTGGCTGCCATCATTTCCCTGAATGCTTCCTTGCCCCTCATTTCAGTATACTGAGATATGACTATTCTTCTTCCCTCGTAATAGGTTTTTAAGCAATATTTCACCAGATCCTCAAAATAGGGTTTAAGGGAATAACTGCTCTCCACAAAATGATTTATGTCCATATCCTCATGACTGCCTGAATTTATATCATCTACCAGTCCCGGTTTTGGAGAGAGGACTGCTTCCTTCAGCATGGAAATTACTGCCATGCCTGAAAGAAGTTCAGGCAGTCTTTCAAACACTTTGTTTCCGCCAGAACCAATATAACCCCTCTCATAATTTCTGTTGTCTGAATAAGAGTTTTCAGACTCCTGGATTTTATTTTTTTTATTTTCATTGAAATCTGTAATGTCATCCTCTGAAATATTACATGAATTTCCTTCTCCGCCCTGCATATTATCTCCCTTTCCATTTAGTGGTTCATATTTTTGCATCTGTTATATTGGATCTAATTTTCATTATAAATTACTTTTCAGTAGAATTTCTTATAAAGATTAAAATTGTGATTAAGATCATTAATTTATATATTATTGATTGAGCAGTGTGTAATGATTTCTCTTTGGTTTTGAGGATGAATGTGTTTTTTGATTTTTTATGCACTTTCTTATCAGGATTTTAGTGTGACTTATCCGTTCAGGGTTCTTACCGAACTGAACCAGATAAGCAGTCGGGGACAGAGGGAACATTTACTGTGGTATAATCTTTTGGCAGGTGAAAAATAAATGGAAAAAATAAATATAAGTATCGAAAACTTTGAAGGGCCTTTAGACCTCATTTTAAGGCTCATCAGGATAAATAAAATGGAAATTACGGATATCAGTATATATGAGATAACTGATCAGTACATGACCATTTTAAGGAACATGGAAGTCCTCGACATGGAAATAGCATCGGAGTTTTTTGTAACTGCCGCTACCCTTATTGACATGAAGTCCCGGGAACTTCTGCCAAAGAAAAGGGATCAGGAAAAGGGTGAAGATTCAGGAAAGCTGCTTTTACGGAGGCTTAAGGAATATGAGTTTTTCAAAAAGGCTGCCCTTGAAATGTCAAAGAACTACTCAGCTGATGAAGTTTATATCACGAGACTTCCGATGACTATAGAAGAAGAAAAAACTGTGGAACTCATTATCCCAAAAGGGTTTACCCAGGAGAATTTTTTCGTGATATACATGGAACTTCTCGACAGGATGAAGGAAAAAATAAATATAAGAAGGATAACCACTGACAGGATACATGCTGACAGTTTCAAGGTTGAAGACAAGATGGAAGAGATTGAAAGTAAACTAAAATTCCATAAGAGGATGTCCTTTGAGAAGATTCTCTCTGAATCTTCCTGCAAAGCGGAAACTATAGTCCTCTTCCTTGCAGTACTCGAGCTTGTAAGAAACCACAGTCTTAAAATTTACCAGAGTGAATCCCTGGGTGAACTTATTTTGGAGGAAGGTGAAAGTGATGTTGAAGGAAGAACTTAAAGGGCGTCTTGAAGCCCTTTTATTTGCGTCGGGAGATCCCATCAGTATTACTGAAGCTGCATTCATGCTCGGAATTGTACCCGATGCCTGTGAGGAAGTAACTGAAAATCTGATGAAGGACTATTCCTCCACTTCAAGGGGAATTTTTATAATAAGGACAGAAGACAGGATAAGATTATCCACCAAACCTGAACTTTCAGATACAGTAAAAAAACTCGGCCAGGTAAATGAAAGACAGACCCTTGGCAAGGGAGCGCTGGAATGCCTTGCGGTAATTGCCTATAAACAGCCCGTTACAAGGGTTGAAATTGATGAAATAAGAGGGGTTTCTTCAGAATATGTACTCTCTAAACTTACAGATGCAGGGCTTATAGAAATCATCGGAAGAAAGGATGTTCCCGGAAGACCAAGACTTTACGGAACCAGTGAAGAATTTCTCCTTCAGTTCGGATTCCGGGATCTTAAAAAGTTCAGGGAAGATGAGGAATATAAAATCCTCATGGATAAGTTATCTCAAGAGGATGAATTTACGGATGAGCTTTCTGATGAAGATGACATTAATACTGAATCAGATGGAGTTTCCGCTTTTATTGAAATGGATGAAACATCAGAAAACGAAGAATAAACCGGTCAGAAGGGCATTAAGAAGTCTATAGGATGTAATTATTTCTGATGTTAAAAAATCATTGTGAAACAAAAATGAAATATTATTTGCAATTGTATGACAGTTGAATTAATATGAAAATTAACGGTGAATTATGAGATATGTAAACCAGGTAGTGAGAATAATGAAATTCCTTGTGACAGCCCTATTTCCGGATGGTGGAGATCTTGCCTACGATATGACCCTCGGTACAGGGAAGGATTCAGACTTTCTTTCGGAAATCTTCAGAAAAGTTATTTCTTTGGATATTCAGGAAGACGCCGTAAGGAAATACAGTCCCCCGGAAAATGTGACTGTTCTTGTGAAAGACCACAGCTCAATCGGAGATTTTTCAGAATGTGCGGATCTTATAGTCTATAACCTGGGGTATCTTCCCGGCGGGGACGAAAACATCACCACACTTCCCGATACTACAATCAAGTCCTTTGGATCAGCACTGAAACTCCTGAAAAAAGGAGGCTTTCTCATGGCTGCAGTTTATACAGGCCACGACGGAGGATACGAAAGGGATAAAGTTCTGGAATTTTTTGAAGGACTCGATTACAGGGAATATTCAGTTTTAAGGCATACATTCACCAACAGGCCGGGCATGGCCCCGGAACTATTTGTACTTGAAAAGAGAGGATAAAAATGGAAGGTAACAGCCAGGACCTCATGAGGGTAATCCAGGCAAAATTTGCGAGACTGTCCAAGGGGCAGAAACTCATAGCGGATTATATCCTGAAACACTACGACAAGGCGGCATTCATGACGGCCGCAAAGCTTGGGACATCGGTGGGTGTTTCTGAATCCACGGTGGTGAGGTTTGCAATTGAACTTGGATACGAAGGGTATCCGGAACTTTCAAAGTCACTTCAGGAACTTGTAAAGACCAAACTCACTGCAGTACAGAGACTGGAACTTACAAATGATCTTGTAAATGAAGAAAATGCCTTAAAGGGTGTTCTGAAAGCCGATATGGAAAACATAAGGGCGACACTTGAAAAAGTAAACCAGAAGACTTTTGACTACTTTATCGATGAGGTTTTCAGAGCAGAAAAAATATATATTATAGGCCTCAGATCATCCTCAGCACTGGCAGAATTTCTGGGATTTTATTTAAACCTCATTTTAAACAACGTCCATGTTCTTCAGCACGGTATGAACGATATTTTCGAGCAGATGTTAAACCTCAATGAAAATGATCTTGTCATAGGAATAGGATTCCCCAGATACTCCATAAAGACCATCGACGTACTTAAATTTGCAAGAAAGAGAAATGCAAAAGTTATGTCAATTACCGACAGCCTTTTATCACCCCTTGCCGCCACCAGTGAAGTTACCCTTATTGCCCAGAGCAATATGGCATCCTTTGTGGATTCACTCGTTGCCCCTCTTTCAATAATCAATGCAATAATCATTGCAGCAGGCTTGAAAAAGAGGGAAGAGGTTGCAGATATTTTCAAAAGACTCGAAGAAATATGGGAAGACAACCAGGTTTATGTCACAAAGAAGGAAGACTGATTCAAAAAAACAATACAGTAAATACAATAAAAGAATAATACATACTCAAAAGACCGCTTTTCCAGCATAAAAAGCGGTCTTTTACGTCTTTAAAGTCAGGAAGAATTTAACTTTTTACCAGAATGGTTCTCATTATAGATCTGATGTCTGGGTCAGGTGGCTGAAAAAAAGCCCGAAAAAAGAGCTGAAAAAAAGCCCGAAAAAAGTTTTAAAAGAGTTCTGCAAGATAATCATCAAAAGAAAAAACAAAGTGAGAATATTATTATCAATTTATGAATAAAAACTGAAAGAAAAATTTCATTTTTAACAATAATGGATACTATTGATAGTAATATTGAAGATAATGCCATTAAAAGAAAATGGATAATATACCTTTCCTGTATTAAGGTAAAGAACTATTATTTATAGAAATGATAAATATATACATGGAAAATCTAAAATAAATAGGACTTGAAAGTCATTATGTTGTAACATTGTCATTAAATATATGGCAGAAAACCGTCATTAAAGAAAAAAGTGACAACTTCCTAAATATTATTAATAGTTTTCTTGTAAATGGAAGTTGTAATGTAATGATTATCAGAATAAGTGTCTTGTTGGTGACATAATTACCGGAATATCTGTAGTATATTGCGATATATTTACTGAAGTGCGGATTTTTATTTGAATATTCATTTTGCAGTAAATCCTGTAATGGTTTATAATCCATTTGTAAATATTTTCAAAATACAGGGGGAGACCTAAATTGAGAAAAAGACTTTTAAGCATCCTGCTTGGACTTGCACTTGCAATTCCGGCTGTACCTGCAATGGCATCATCCAATGCATCAGACGCAACAGAATCACAGACAGCAGCACCAGTTGTTGAACCGGTGGGCGACCAGACATTCAAGGGATTCTTATCCGCTGAACCGACTACTTTAGACCCTGCAAAGGCATCAGATAACTATGCGATAACTGTAATACTCGCAGTTTATGAACCTCTTGTACTCATAAGATCAGGCGCTGACGGAAAGATCGAATATGAAGGCGGAGCAGCAGAAAAGTGGGACGTTTCCGAAGACGGAAAGACATATACATTCCATCTGAGAGACAACAAATGGTCCGACGGACAGCCTGTAGTAGCAGAAGACTACGTTTATGGAATTAAAAGGGCGGTAGATCCTGCAACCGGTTCACCCTATGCATACCTTCTTGAACCTATTTTCAATGCAAAGAAGGCAACTGCCAAGGCAGTAGGAATGGAAGAAGTCGGCGTTAAAGCTATCGATGACAAGACTCTTGAAATCAAGCTTGAAAATGCAACTCCTTACTTCCTCGGAATCATGGCAAACTCTGTATCCCTTGCAGTAAGAAAGGATGCAGTTGAAAAAGCCGGAGAAAAATACGGTTCTGAAGCAGACACAATAATCACAAACGGTTCACACAAGGTGAAGGAATGGGTTCACAACTCCATGATCACTCTTGAAAAGGACGACAACTACTGGAATGCTGCGAAGGTAAACTTTAACCCTGTAACACTTCAGATAATCACTGAAACAAATACAGCGATGTCTGCAATGGAAACAGGTCAGATTGACTCAGTTACTACAAATATCGGCGAATGGGTTGACAAGTTCAAGTCCAACGCAAATATCGAACACAGAGTAATTGAAAACCCAAGTACTTTCTTCATGACATTCAATACAAAGGACAAACTCTTCTCCAATGAAAAAGTAAGAAAAGCATTCTCACTTGCAGTAAACAGGGAAGAATTAAATGAAGTTATATTCTACGGAAACAACATTCCTGCATCAGGATGGGTTCCCGGAAACACATTCGTAGGTGAAAATTCATACAGAGAAAACGCTGAAAACCAGCTTGAAAGACTTATGGGCGAAAATCCCGATCCTAAGGCTCTGCTTTCTGAAGGTCTGACTGAACTTGGAATGGATCCTAATCCTGAAGCTCTTTCAGTAACAATCAACCTTGGCGGAACTGACCAGTGGTTCAAGACTTACGGTGAATTCCTCCAGCAGACAATCCAGGAAAACTTAGGTGTTACACTTACTGTAAACCAGATGGAATGGACAGTGTTCTCTGACAAGGTTCAGAAAGGCGACTACCAGATCGGTTACATGGCATGGGGTTCTGAACTTGCTGAACCGTATGCAATGCTTGCACTCAATACTTCCGCTGCAGATTCACTCGGAACAGGCTGGTCAAATGCTGAATACGACAAGCTCGTAAATGAAGCCGGCATGGAAATGGACGAAGCGAAGAGATTTGACCTTTACCAGCAGGCTGAAACAATCCTTATGAATGAATCTCCTGTAGCTCCTATAGTATTCTCAGTTTCAAATACATTTACCTATAAGTTTGTTCAGGGACTTGACTACAATCCTTTCTCAAACGTAGGTTACAGACAGGGTGCTATAAACGGAAGATAGTAAACTGTAAAAATGTAAGAAACAAGAACTTTATCAAAGGTCAGGATGTTCCTTCAGAAGGAACATCCTGCTTTAAAGAGAAAACTGAAAAAATATCCGAATTAATGAATGCTCCCTCAGGGAGCATTCTGACATTCCGGACAATTTAATCATTTACAGTTTATTTATATTTAAATTGTCATCGTGTTTATTTTTGAATTTTATATATAAAGGAAAGGGGAACTATGTTCAGATATATACTAAACAGAATATGGATGATGCTCGTTACATTATTTATCATCATCTTCATCACCTTCTTCCTCATGCACTCTATACCGGGAAATCCTCTTGCGGGGATGGCGAGGAATCTTCCGGCACAGACACTGAAAAACTATGAGGAAAAATACGGACTTAATAAACCCGTAATCGAACAGTTCGGAATATTCATGAAAAACCTTATTACAAAAGGAGATCTCGGGGAATCTCTGTCTTATCCCGGAAGATCCATTTCAAAGACCATCGCAGAATCTGCACCGATTTCAGGTAAGATCGGACTTACAGCACTTTTATCAGGGGCAGCCATAGGACTGGTCCTCGGTATAATAGCAGCTCTTAACAGGAATAAATGGCCTGACTATCTCGTTATTTTTATAGCCATGATAGGAGTCACTATACCTGTATTTATACTGGCCGCACTTCTGCAGCTTGTACTTTCAACAAAAATGGGGCTTTTACCCACATCAGGCTGGGGACATCCCAAGGATATGATAATGCCTGTCATTGCGATGTGTTTTGGCCCTATTGCCACCTATGCAAGGTATACAAGGTCAAACGTACTTGAAGTACTCGGCCAGGACTACATACTGACTGCAGAAGCCAAGGGTGTTTCAAGGTTCAACATCATCACAAGACATGTTTTGAGAAATGCAATGCTCCCTTTGATAACAATCCTCGGACCACAGCTTGCAGGAGTTTTTACAGGATCATTCGTAGTTGAAAAGATGTTCTCAATCCCTGGACTTGGTTTTTACTTCGTTAACTCCATAAATGTCAGGGACTATACAATGATCATAGGTACTACAGTTTTCTATGCGGGTCTCTTCATAATCTCACAGCTTGCCGTGGATATAGTTTACGGTCTTGTGGATCCTAGAATCAGAGTGGGAGGTGACAGATAATGGAAAAAGAATTCATTGAAGAATTTTCAGATGATATGTTTGAAAAACTCCCCGAGAGTGAAAAAAATGCAGAGGTACTTGCAAGGCCCAAGGTAACTTACTGGTCTGATGCCTGGAGAAGGTTCAGACAGAATAAGGTCGCGGTACTTGCTCTTATAATACTTGCTGTCATGGTTGTAATGGTAATAATAGGACCCATGCTGACAGGCTACAGATTCGACAAGGGTGATTATAAACTTAAGAATGCACTTCCTTCAGCTGCCCATCTTTTCGGAACTGACCAGCTCGGAAGGGATATTTTTACAAGAATATGGGTTGGGGGAAGAATCTCCATAATCATAGGACTTGCAGGAGCCCTCATATCCACTGTTTTAGGATCAATATACGGAGCTTTTTCTGCCTATGCCGGCGGAAAAGTGGACAACATAATGATGAGAATTGTAGAAATCCTCTCATCAATACCATATCTTCTCGTCGTAATTTTAATCCAGGTTGTATCGCAGAAAAGAAACTTAGGTTCACTTCTCCTTGCCCTGACAATTACAGGATGGGTTGGAATGGCCAGAATGGTAAGGGGCCAGCTCCTCTCACTTAAAAATCAGGACTTTATAATAGCGGCGCAGACACTCGGTGTTTCCACAAAGGATATAGTCTTCAAGCATATGATACCCAACACTTTAAGTGTACTTATAGTATCGCTTACATTTGATATTCCGGGATATATATTTGCTGAAGCATTTCTCTCCTTTGTCGGTATAGGAATAGCGTCTCCCATGACATCCTGGGGAGCAATGGCTGCAGAAGCCAATCAGAAATTCCTCTTCTACCCCTATCAGCTCTTCTTCCCTTCACTGATGATTGCACTTACAATGCTCTCCTTCTCACTTCTCGGAGACGGCCTCAGAGATGCACTCGACCCAAGGATGAGAGAATAGGGAAGGCTAAAAGAAAGGGAGAAAAAATATGGAAAAAATAACAGTTACTGAAAATGAAATTATAAAGGAAAGTATTCCTCCATCATATGATGTTTCAGCAATTATGCCGGGAGAAAGGGTACTCACAGTTGAAAATCTCGAAGTATCCTTCCATACCTATGCAGGTGAAGTAAGGGCCGTAAGGGATGTATCCTTCCACGTGGACAAGGGTGAGACCCTTGCCTTTGTCGGAGAATCAGGATGCGGAAAGACAGTTACTGCAAAGGCAATTATGAGGCTTTTGAAAACACCTCCGGCTGAAATCAAGAAGACTTCAAAAATCCAGTTCCTCGATAAGGATGTCCTGGCCCTTAACGACAGGGAACTCAGAATGTACAAGGGATTTGACGTGGGAATGATTTTCCAGGATGCCATGACAAGCCTTAACCCCACTATGACTTGCGGAAAACAGATAGTTGAATCCATAAGGATCCATACTGACAAGACAAAGGAAGAGGCAAAAGAAGCTGCCCTTGACATTTTAAGGTCCGTTGAAATCCCGAATCCCGAAAAAAGGTTCTCACAGTATCCCCATCAGTTATCAGGAGGATTAAGGCAGAGGGTTATGATTGCCATAGCACTTGCCTGCGACCCCCACCTTCTTATAGCCGATGAACCTACAACTGCACTGGATGTTACTATACAGGCCCAGATAATGAACCTTCTCAAAAACCTTCAGCAGAAATCCGGTACTGCAATAATCCTCGTTACACATGACCTCGGAGTCGTTGCAAATTTTGCAGACAGAATCCAGGTAATGTACGCAGGAAAGATTGTTGAAACAGGGACGACAAAGGAAATATTCAATAACCCACAACATCCCTATACACTTGCACTTTTAAAATCCATACCGAGGCTCGATACCAAAGACAAGGAAGACCTTTATTCACTTAAAGGAACACCACCGGATCTTATACTTCCCCTTAAAGGCTGTCCTTTCACCGACAGGTGTGAGCATGCCATGAAGATATGCAGGGGAAATGCACCGGTAAAAACCGAACTTTCTGAAACCCACAGTACCTACTGCTGGCTTCAGCAGAAAAAAAAGCGCAGTGAAGAATCAGCTGCTGAAATAAAACTATAGGAGGGAAATATGGAAAGACAGAAACTTGTAGAAGTAAGAAACCTGAAACAGTATTTCCCTGTGGGAAGAAAACAGCTGTTAAAGGCAGTCGATGATATATCCTTTGACATATATAAGGGTGAAACATTTGGTCTTGTAGGGGAATCAGGATGCGGAAAGACCACTACGGGCAGGACAATTTTAAATATTTATAAGCCCACGGGCGGACAGGTTATTTTCGACGGAGAAGATGTGACGGGCAAAAAAGGAAAAAACCTCAAGGGTTTCAAAAAAAATGCCCAGATGATTTTCCAGGATCCATATTCTTCATTGGACCCAAGAATGACAATCGGTGAAATAGTAAGTGAAGGTATAAGAGTCCATTTTCCTTCTCTTTCCGATAAGGAAATATTTGAAAAGGTAAAAGGTCTCCTTGAAAGAGTAGGACTTACATCAGAACATGCAGGAAGATTCCCACATGAACTTTCTGGCGGACAAAGACAGAGAGTCGGAATATCAAGAGCCCTTGCAGTTGAACCTGAATTCATAGTCTGCGATGAACCGATATCAGCCCTGGATGTCTCAATACAGGCACAGATAGTGAATCTTCTCAATAAACTTCAGAAGGAACAGGACCTCACTTATCTTTTCATTTCCCACGACCTTTCGATGGTAAAGCATATATCTGACAGGATAGGGGTAATGTACTTGGGTTCAATGGCAGAAATCACAACCAATGATGCACTTTATGCAAGACCATTGCATCCATACACACAGGCTCTCATCGCTGCTATTCCGATACCTGATCCGGACCTTGAAAACTCAGGAATGGTATCCAAACTTGAAGGAGAAATACCTTCACCCATAGATCCGCCATCTGGATGTAAATTCAGCACAAGGTGTCCATATGCTATGGATATCTGCTCAAAGGAAATTCCTATTCTTAAGGAAGTTGAACCACATCACTTTGTATCATGTCACCTCGTGGATATGTTAAAGGCAGAAGGTGAAATAAAACTTCCATACAAGAGGACGAGATTCCTCAAGGAAAATTCCTCAGGAACAGAAGACAACATACATCAGGATGAAAGAGAATATCCCGATGAGGCTGAAACTGTAAATGAAACAGAAGAAATAGTAATGGAAACCAGGGAAGATCCCATGGTTGAAAACACAAGAAAGAAACCACAGTAATAACCACTTTAAAGACCGGGAGAAGATTATTCTTTCCGGTCTTTTCCTGTTGTAAGGTCTTTAACTTTAACTATAAAACCAAACGCA
>JBDHVQ010000023.1:0-14809 GCA_039809845.1 Clostridiaceae bacterium
ATACCTTATTTTACTACATATGGGTCAGTGAGGTCGAATATCAGCTGCATAACATCTGAAACTCTCGGGTAGTCGAGTGTCCATGCCTTGTCGGCACTCTTGTTCTTCATGGTGTCTTCTTCTGATACCAGTGTTGCAGTCTTTAATCCACCTTCAGAGAGTATTCTGCCGAATTCATCGAAGTATCTTCCTGTGACATATTTATCTTTTTCAGCTTTTTTAAACATGTCTTCAAAGAATGCGGATGCTTCATCATCCTTAGTTATTATTTTTATATCTATACTTCTTCCAATGCTGTCCAGTGCAAATACCGCTATGTTTTTTGATATCACATCATTTCCAAGTTCTTTTATAAGTTCCTTTTCTCCGGTACCCCGGATTTCAGCTGCTGAGACTACAGCAAAGATGATATTGACATCTATTTTCTTATCCTTAAGTACTCTTGCAGCTTCAAGAAGAAGTGCAATACCTGCAGCATCACTTGCAGCTCCAGGATCCCCGGGTGAATCTGTATAGGCTGTAAAGATAATATTCTGTGCATCGGGATTTTCTGATTTTATTTCAGCAATAATATTTTCTGTTGAAATATCCGTGTTTATTGTTTTTGAAGCTATTTTTATCCTGAAGTTTTCGTTCCTTGATCTTGCCGATGAGAATAAAAGGGCATTTTTTTCAGAAATGGTTCTTACAGGCAGAGCTGTGGGTCCTGAAGATGTGGCCTGGCCTGGCTGGGTTCCCGAGCCGATAATGTAGGAAATAATGGCAACTGCCCCGCGCTCTTTAAGGAGTGCTGCCTTTGGAACTATATCTTCTCCCTGTTTAAGGGGAAGAAGTACTATTGTTCCTTTAAGGTCCTTTGTTTTGAAATCTTCTTCTGTAAAGTCATTGGCATCTGAAAGTTCAGCTTCAGTTTCGGCAATTCCAGGTGAAAAATCGACTCCCTTTGACGGAAATGTCTCGCCGTTATTTACAGCAGTTACTCTTCCCTCTTCTTCAATTAGTGCATTCTCCGCAGTGAAGGGGTAAGTTCTGACTTCAATCCCTGCATTTTTAAATTCCCCGGTTATATAATCCCTTACACGTTTTTCTTCTTCTGATCCCTGTACCCTGAACACATCTTCCCTTGCAATTTCCCTGACATCCTTTTTGATCCTCTCCATATCGAACTTATAGGCATAGGCTTCCATTCTGCTGCTTCTTAAGTCAAGAGGAGGTATCGGCCTTGATACCCTTTCCGTACAGCCCGATGCGCCGAAAATAAGCACAGCTGCAGCTGCTGCGGATATTATCCTGTTCTTTTTCATTTCTTCCCCCGTAAAATTTTATGTTTTAAAGCCCTTCAGGAACAGGAAAAAACTTCCTGTCCTCAAAGGGCTTCTGATGTTTTCCGATGTATCAATTATATTACACCGGAGAAGGTTTATCCATTTTTTAACATTTACCTTGGTCTGAAACTTTCAAAGACTCTGCTTTATCTGCCTTTATCGTTCGGAAGATGTTTTTATTTATCGGTTATTATTTTTCTTTGGGAAGATTGAGAGATGCAGTAAATACATCACCTGATATTGAAAGGGAGAGGTCTCCGCCCATTGATCTTGCGAGGTTTCTTGCAATGTAGAGTCCAAGTCCTGATCCTTCTGTACTTCTAGATCGGTCTCCCCTTACAAACTGCTCCATGAGTTCATCGGGTGTGATGTCGAGTTTTTCCTTTGAAATACTCTGGAATGTAAATACATTGAGTTTCTCTGTCTCCCTGACTCTTACATAAACCCTTGTCCCGTCCTGGGAATATTTAAGGGCATTTGAGAGAAGGTTCTGTGTAATCCTTGATACCGCATTGCCGTCCCCTTTGATCATCACACCTGTATCTGTTTTCCCATAGATGAGTTCCATATTCTTTTTTAAAAAGGCATCGTGTAATGGTGCGTACACCTGCATGAGAACTTCTGAGAAATCGAGGGTTTCTATGGTCAGAGGAACATTGCCGGATGCAGATTTTGCTGCTGTAAAAAGATCTTCCACAAGTGTCTTCATCCTCTGTGCGTTTTTACTTATCACAAGTGCATAATCCCTTCCGGCGGATATGTCTTCATCCCGTGTAAGGAGCTGCGAGAAATTAATTATGCTTGTAAGTGGAGTCCTTAAGTCGTGACTGATATTTGTTATAAGTTCAGCCCTTAAGTTTTCAGCCTTCATCCTCTTGTCAATTTCTTCCTGTATGACCTTTTCCCTGTCAGATAAGATTTCATAGATGCGCCTGTCTTTTTCCCTGAAAATATATGGTGGTTCCTTGCCAAGGAGCACAGCATCCCTTATGTCCAGCCATGAAACAACAAAGGAAAGGCCAGCGGAGACAAGATAAAGGGAAAATGTGGCAACAATAAATATGAATGGTATATAGTAAGTTCCTCTGTTATAACCAAGCTGACGCTGAAAATCCATAATAACCAGAAAGACTGAAAAAACCGGGACTGTAAGATATGGTCTTCTCAGTATGAGAATCCTTCTTAAAAAAGATCTGATATGTCTTAAAAATAATATTCCCGCTGAAATAAGTCCCACACAAAATGAAATCTGCAGAAAATCATAACGGAAATAACCTGTAATGGAAAATGCAAGAAGAGTCAAGGTTATTGTGAGGAAAAACATTTCCTCACCGTAAAGATTGTCAAAATACCAGGAAAGACTTAAAAATTTCCTCAGTCTTCCTATGTCGGAGGAATCTGAATCGGATAAATCTGAATTTTTTTCTCTGACTTCTGTCACATTAAAATCAGTCTTCCTGACTCCTGTAAGATTAAAAGGGTAGGCTTTTTCTTTCTTTCTTTTTCCGAACACTTATCTGTCCTCCAGCTTATATCCCATCCCATATATGGATATGAGGTAATCAGGATTCTTGGGGTCTATTTCAATCTTGTCCCTGATGTGGGATATATGGAGGGATATGATCTTTTTGATGTCTATGGCTTCTTCATTCCAGACCTTTTCGTAAATTTCTTCTGATGTAAATACAATTCCCTTGTTCTGAAGGAGAAATTTCAATATCCTGTATTCATTGGGTGTAAGTGTCACTGTCTTTCCGTCGGCTTCGACGAGCTTTTTACGGTCGTCCATGGTTACTCCGCCGGTGGAAAGAATCATTGAATCTTCCTTTAAGACTTTCTGCCGCCGGAGATGAGAATTGACCCTCGCCATGAGTTCAAAACCGCTGAATGGTTTTGTCACATAGTCATCGGCACCTGCATTAAGACCGATCACCTTGTCCTCTGTCTCACCCTTTGCAGATAGCATGATTACAGGTATTGATTCCCTCTCTCTTATTCTCATAAGAGCACTTATGCCATCCATTCCCGGCATCATTATGTCCATGATTATAAGATCAGGATTAAAGGAAGTTACCTTTTCCAGTGCTTCTATACCGTCTGATGCCGTTTCAACACTATACCCGCCGCTTTTCAGGAGAAGGTCTATGGATTTTAATATATATACATCATCATCTACCACAAGTATCTTATTCATTCTCCCCCCTGATTTTCATCTGATAATTTCTGTTTTCATCTGATATTTTTCTGATATTTTTCTGATATTTTTCTGATATTTATCAATATTCCTGCCGTTACTCTTGGGTTTCTCCTGAATCCTCATTTGCAGAATCTGTTTCTTCACTTTCTGTTCCCTGATCGTCTGAATTCTGATCCTGTTTTATTTCTTCCTTTGATTCTTCATCATTTTCACCGGAGCTGTTCAGTTTCTGGGTCACTACCCAGTATCCCGTATTATCAGAAGATACAGAGTAGCTGTCGTTTATGGGCACAGGAATTTTACCTTCCGATGCCTTTACTGCATAAACCCTGTAGGTGTCATTCCCGTAGGGAATATCAAGGAATTTGTTGTTATGGAGGATATCGATGTATTCTTCCATAACAAGCCCCCTGTCCATCATGTAGACTGAATGGGGCAGTCCTGTATACCTGAAGTGCCAGAATTCATAGTCTATCCCCGTAATATTTTCCTTGCCTTCTATATATCTTAAAATAAAGCCATAGTCCCCACAGTTACTTTCAAGCCAGCTGTAGGTTGCTTCAGAAAGAGCTTCATCGCCTGTAGTTTCAGACAGTGCTATAAGATCCACAGCAAGACCTGTGTGGTGCTCCGATTCACCTGGCTTTGCAACCCAGTTTTTTGTGGAGTCCTCAGCTTCATTATATAGTTCTTCCTGGGTTTTAAGACTCCTGAAGGAGGAATTTATGAATGCATCGTACCCGTAGTAGGAAGCCCCCTCCATAAAGTCCACGAGTTTGTCGTAAATATCTTCTCTTACTTCATGGAGCTGGTTCACTGTCTTTTTAAGATATTTCGGATCCACCACATCTGTTTTGTATTTAAGGTTTATTAGTCTTAAATACCCTGTATCCTTAAGTTCCGATACATCGGCAAGCCTGTATGAGGATGAAGGAAAAGTATTGTCTTCGGGAAAAGCTTCAGCCGTAGTCGTAACCTGGGATTCACCGGATGCAGCCACAGGCACCGTATTTCCCATAGGTTCTTTTATTGTGTTCCTTGTATCTGTATTTCTCGCAATTCCTTCTATAACATTTAATTTAAGTGAAAAAATCACTGCCAGCGCTGCGGCAAGGGAAATCACCCCGAGATATATTTTCTTTGCAGTTTCCATATTCTACCCTTTCATGCTGTTTCTTCATTGATGACATAAAATTATACTAATCATTATACATGATTGAATATTAATTTTCCCTTCATTAAGAATACATGACTTCAGACCTAAACATCACGTAAATATCTGACAGAGGCTAAAATAATTCATCCTGTTTTTCATATTTTCTCTCTTTTATGAATATCCCTGCAGAAAGGATGATAACAAGGATGAAAAGAACTGAAGAAACTTTAAACTCTCCGGATTTTACAACCGAGGATATAATTTCCCCAACTCTTGAGTTTTTTGCAGTGATGTTTAAAAAGAGGGGAAGGATAAGAAATACAAGGATCATTATTATTCCTGACTTTAAATTGGTCATAGAAATGTCACCCTTTAGGTTTTTAATATCCTCTGTTATTTCGGGAATTCTGTGAATTCCTGATTTAACTGATGAATAAAATCTGAGAGCAAGGGGCATTATTCTTTTCGCTATGGGTTCCATATCCATTTCATAAACCATTTCACCCTGGCTCATTACTTTTTTGAACATCTTGTTTCCCTTCTTATCCTCCTTATCATCTTCATCAGTTTCAACCTTGAATCTGAATGTATCGGATTGTGGTTTATCATTTTGAAAAGCAATACTTTCAGTTGCTTTAATCTCTTCCCCTTTTCCGCCTGACTCCTCTTTTCCACTGGATTTTAGATGCAGCGGATACTGATAGTTGACAAGGATTTCTGCTGAAAAATGTATTGAAACTTTTTCGAGGCTCTCTTCGAGAAGCTCAAAATCCCTTGTTCTGAATCTGTTCCTTACTTCTTCAAAATCGAGAATTATCTTCCTTTTTCCATGCCAGATATTCCTGATGGTTTCAAGTACAATCATCTGGGAATAAAATATTTCATTAAGCAAAGTATCACTTTTTATACCCATTGACGACTTAAGGATTTTTTTAAGTGAATTTGAAAATAACCCTGTCTTTCCTGCATATTCGCCTGCAGTCATTTCTTTGTTCACTTCCTTGAATTCAAGGACACTGAAGAGATCAGGAATACAGTCCACCTGTTTTTTCCTTCTGACAGATGGCAGGTTAAAAGAAAACAGCTTCCAGGGAGTCAGAAGTTTTCCCGGTGAAAATCTTTTCTTCTCTCTTTTCCTGTTTCTGCTTCCATTAACGACTTCCTCCTTCATCTCAGGAAAAATTATAATTCTATCCTCTTCATCAGTCTGCCAGCTGCTCCAGTTACTGAATTCCTTTCTTTTATTCTCCGAAAATTTCTTTGTAAGGCTTATTTCTCCCACAGTCAGACCTCCCTCTTTTTCTTTCACTTTTACTATAAAGAAGAAAATCCATATTAACTTCTCCTTAAAATCCAGGAAAAATCCAGGATTTTAAAATACCCCCAAAAGGATATTAAAACCCTCTGAGACTGATGTAATTTGTATTTCAGTTTCATAAACCACCACTATCCTCAGAAAAATGCAATATATCTTATGAAAGCATGAATCGCAGGAAAGAAATATTCTCAGGAAAGCTGGATTTTATGGAAATAAAGATTATCGTAAAGCAGGATTATCGTAAAAGAAGGATCTTCAGAAAGAAGGATTATTAATAAAACATGATTTTCATGGAAATCAACAGGAACAAACCAAGTAATAAAGATGGAATAAAAATTATGTGAGGGAATTAATTTAGTATTAGGAATAAGTTATTTAATAACATGAAATAGGGTCCTGGTTAAAATCTGCTGATGTTTATTTTGACATGTGTTTATGTAAATTACATTTACAGTTTTGACATTATTTAATAGTCAAATGTCTGTTAATTCATGTCAGGAGTGGCGGATGGCTGATATTTAATTGTGTAAAATTGAATATTTTATAAACATTGCCCTTCCCATCTTTCAACTTCTGATTATCCGGGTATAATTCAAATTGTTCATATAATATCAAACTGAAAACATAAAAAATGTTTTCATACTATTTAAAATGAGAGGTTTAAAAATGTCCAAAATTGTTGTAGTAGGTGCAAACCATGCAGGAACAGCCTGCATCAAAACCATGCTTTCCAATTATGAAGGCAACGAAATAGTTGTTTTTGACGGTAACACAAATATCTCATTCTTAGGATGCGGTATGGCTCTCTGGATAGGCAAGCAGATAGCTGGTCCTGAAGGTCTCTTCTATTCAGACAGAAATGAACTTGAAGGAATGGGAGCAAAAGTCCACATGGAAGCTCCTGTTGAAAAGATAGATTTTGATGCAAAGAAAGTATACGCCAGAAACAAAGCCGGAGAAGAAATAGTTGAATCCTACGATAAGGTTATCCTTGCCACAGGTTCACTTCCGATTATTCCGAACATACCCGGAAAGGACCTTAAGAACGTACAGCAGGTCAAGTTATTCCAGAATGCACAGGAAGTCATCGAAAAGCTTCAGGATCCTGAAATCAAGGATGTTGCAGTTGTAGGTGCCGGTTATATAGGAGTTGAACTTGCTGAAGCATTCAAAAGAAGCGGAAAGAATGTAACTCTTATCGATGCAGCCGATTCTTCCCTTTCAACTTACTACGACAAGGAATTTACCGATATGATGGATAAGAATCTTTCCGATAACGGCATAAAGCTTGAATTCGGTCAGATGGTAAAGGAACTTAAAGGCGAAAACGGAAAGGTTGCAAAGGTAGTTACAGACAAGGGCGAATACGATGCACAGATGGTTATACTCTGTATCGGCTTCAGACCAAACACCCAGCTTGGAAAGGATAGTCTCGAACTTTTCAGAAACGGTGCATATCTTGTAAACAAGAAGCAGGAAACATCAAGGAAGGATGTCTATGCAATAGGAGACTGTGCGACAGTATTTGATAACTCCATAAATCAGCCGAGCTACATCGCACTTGCAACCAATGCTGTAAGATCCGGAATAATAGCAGCCCACAATGCAGCAGGTGGTAACCTTGAATCCGTAGGTGTACAGGGATCCAACGGTATATCAATATTCGGTTTCAACATGTTCTCAACAGGTGTTACCATGAAAAGAGCTGCCATGCTCGGAATAGATGCAGATTTCACAGAATTCAAAGACCACCAGAAGCCTGAATTCATCGAAACATCCAACCCCGATGTTACTTTAAAAATAGTATTCAACAAAAAGACAAGGGAAATAATAGGGGCACAGATGGCTTCAGACCAGGACGTATCCATGGGAATCCATATGTTCTCACTTGCAATCCAGGAAAAGACCACAATCGACGAATTAAAACTCCTCGATATCTTCTTCCTTCCCCACTTCAACAAGCCATATAACTACATTACAATGGCAGCCCTTGGAGCAAAGTAACAGTATATAAATCAGATGAGAGAAATCATAAAAGAGTGTTTTTAAAGTAAACGGTAAAAAGAGTACACCCTTATTCTGACAGATGTTTCTGTTAGAATAAGGGTGTACATTATTTCTGCATTATCGGATTCTTTAACCAGATTTCTACTTGGAAGGTACTTATTTTAATGGTTTCCCGGATATATGCATTAAGCCCATTTAATGCTTTGGGTTGATAACTTTTCATCTTTGTGACTCACTTTTAGTTTAATATATACAAATCAACCTTTCCATAAACAAGAGGGCATTTCTCTGATAAAAAGCATATACTCTGTTTACTGCTTACTTTTTAATTTCTTTATGACTGAATAACTGTATAGAAACTAAAACACAGGAACCGCCGATGGTTTCCTGTGTTTTTAGTTTCCGGAATTTTTTGATTGCAGGATTTAACTGAATTTTCCTGTATCAGAATTTCCTTCTCAGAAATTACTTAAAGGAATGTTATTTCATTATTGTGGGGGAAGATTATTAATCCTTTCAACTTCCTTTTGGACCATATTGTTGTAACCTTCATCCTGGAAATCACTTTTTTCAAAGATTTCAAGAAGCTTATCTCCGGGAACAAGTCTTACTTCGGCAACTTCCTCTTTCTGAAGGACACACTGGTTAATAGTGAAATCAACCTCCGCGGAATATATGTCCACTATGTGCTTTATGGATACATGCCTTCCCACAAATCTTAAATCTTCGGGTGGGATATCAATGCCGACTTCTTCCTTTGTTTCTCTTATGGCTGCTTCTTCTGAAGTTTCCCCTGCTTTTACAGCTCCGCCTGTAATATCCCATTTTCCGGAATTGACCCTTTTTTTCCAGGATCTTTTCTGTATTAGAAATTCTTTGTTCTTATCGTATATGTATATGTGGGCTACGAGAATATAGTCGTCGGGCTTGATATATTCACCCCTGAATACTGTTATTCCCTTTCTTTCGCCTTCCCTGTCGTAGATATCGAGTATTTCCAATTCATCACACCCCCCCATGTAAGGAGATAGAAGTCTTGATTTCAATACTGTCGCTCAGTGAATTTCCTATGGTGCATGCAAGATCCACGTATTTTAAGAATTCCCTGATTTCATCTTTCGTGTGGTCTGTCTCGATGCTGTAGCTAATTTCAATTGTTTTAAATGATGATCTTGGCTGTCTCTTGTTTTCTGATTCTTTTGTTCCGGTTTCGCCTTTTACTGTAACTTTGACTTCTCCGGTTCTTATTCTGTACTTGTCCTTAAGTTCAATGAATGATGCAAGTTTACATGTTCCAAGAGCTGCAAGAAGTGCCGAGCCCGGATTCATGTCATTTTTCCTGTCGAGATCCAGTGTCAGGACTGCACTGTTTTCAATGTTTTCGTATATCCTTCCTTCCCTGAAGGCCGTTTCAACTTTATAGTTTGCCATAACTTTCTCCTTTTCTGCCTTGTATTTATTATAAAACAAAAAAGGGGACAATGCCTCAAAATCCGGCATTAATCCCCATTTATGAAAGAAAGTTAAGACTTTTTCCATATTATTTCTTTATTGGATTCATATTGACTATTACTTTTTTATCTTGGGTATGGTACCGAGTACTGTAAGTCCCAGTTCTTCTTCTATGAAATCCGTCCTTTTAACCGTAGTATCCATTGCACTTCTTATAAGTATGAATGAAAGGGCAAGGAATACCCCGAATATCATTCCAATAAGTGTATTCTTGATAATATTGGGTGAAGACGGTCTTTCAGGCATTGTCGCAGCATCCACAAGCCTTACATTGTCAGTACCCCTAATATCAGTAGATACCTTTTTAAGGGATATTACTATCTGATTTGCTATATTGTATGCTTCAGTCGGTGAATCAGTGGTGATTGATACCTTTATGAACTGGGATTCCCCCATGCTCTTTAAAGATATCATCTTCTGCACTTCCGAAGGATCTATGGAAAGTCCCAATGTATCCACGACGTCCTGTGAGACCTTTCTTGTCTTTAAAAGTTCATCGTAGGTCTGCACGAGCTTCTGGTTCAGCATTACTGCCTGGTAGTCTTCATTTACCGACTGGTTTGATCTCTCATCATTTGTAAGGTATACGGAGATGCTTGAAGAGTATTTGGGCTGTATCACAAACTTTGATATCATGGCGGTGATAAGACCACAGAGAAGTGTAGTAATGATTATGAAAAAGAGATTCTTCTTGATAAGGTCAATTAATTTTGACAGGTCTATATTCATTTCTTCCATTTAATCATCCCTCCTTGATACCTTGGGTTTTGCTCCCCTTCTGTTTTTGGGTGCGGGAGGTCTTACTTCCTGCTTCATATCTCCGTATGAATAGTTACCGTAGTAGTAATAACCAGATCCGGATTCATCGTCTTCTATCTGGTTTATGACAACTCCAAGAACCCTTGCATTAGCCTTTTCAAGTGCATCCTTTGCAGCCTTAAGATGTGCCTTCTTGGAAATACCGTAGGTCGTTACAAGGACCAGACCATCTGTAAGCCTTGATATGATTATCGCATCGGATACAGGCAGTACAGGTGGGCAGTCAATAATAACGACGTCGTAAATCTGCCGCAGCATCTGGAATATCTTTTCTGTCCTGTTGCTCATAAGAATTTCGGTTGGGTTTGGAGGTATATGGCCAGAAAGGATTATATCGAGGTTTTCAATTCCTGAATCTGTGATTACTTCATTGATCAGCTCAGGATTTTGTATAAGATCCACAAATCCCTTATTGTTGACGAGTCTGTTCACCCTTCCTATGGAAGGTTTTCTTAAGTCCAGTTCAAGAAGAAGTGTCCTGTTCCTGTTCTGGGCAAAGGTAACCGCGAGGTTCATGGCGGTTGTGGATTTTCCTTCTCCGGGGAATGCGCTTGTTAAGGCAATTAGTTTTCTAGGTGTGTCCAGGGTTGAGAACTGAATGTTTGTTCTTAATGTCCTGTACATTTCAGCTGCAACTGATTTGGGGTCATTTACAGTTACCAGGATATTGTCGTCCATTTTCTGCTCCTTGATTATCTGTTTTGATTCTTCATTTCAGATGTTGTATTTTTCATTATTTTTCTTCAACCATACAATAATAATTTACTTTCCCGTTTAAAGCAACAGAGAAGCTGTTAAATGAGGATATTAAGAGTTTCCCTGTATGGAAAAGTCTCTTTTCAATCACTTTTCTGTATTTTCTTTAGGATTTCAGCATGGATTTTCCGGCAGCTCAGCATCTTTTAAGTATTGTCTTTCTGCTGTGCTTTGAATAATGTTTTTCTGATATATTCCACGGAATTCCTGTGAAATCCTTTTATACCCATATAATTATATAGCTATATACATATATTTCTTTATATCGCATACAGCTAAATGATATCCGGTCTACGATATATTTTCTTATCTTCCATTCTATGTATTGATTGTCTCAAGGACATTGCCGAGGGATACACTGAATTTATCGGGATCTTCCTCTCCCATTATCCTTTCGGAGAGATTTTCTTCCACAAGGACCGGAAGTTCGGGCTTTTCCTTTTCATCTATTCCTACATTGAATCCAAGTATGTTTCTGAATCTTCCTAAAATTCCCATGGTCTGGGAAAGTGGTATTTTTCCGGCTTCGGGAATAAGTGCCCAGAGTGTTGGTTCTTTCCCTGTCTTTGCAAGAAGGTAAGGAGCATAATCTGTATTGATATAGACTATGGGTGCCATGAGGATTGCAGCACTGAATAATTCATGGAATGTCTTTGCAAGATCGCTCTCATGTATCTTTCCTTCTAAGGCCAGTGCAAAAAGCTGTACGTCAGTCTTCATGCATCTTGAATTATTGTAGAATGCCCTGTGTAACTTAAGGGCTTCTATAAAGAGCTGTTTTCTCTGTGCGTCGAATTCCTCATCAGTCCAAAGTGATACAGGTAGTGTCATCTCATCCCTTACAAGCTTTGCATTGATTTCGTCATCGCTGAAGGATGAACCGTATTTTTCCTTGTAGTAGCTGATTCTCTTTGATGAATCTTGGAGTTCTTCGGATTTTAAAGCATATTCTTCTCCGAGGGATTTTATTTCATACTGTATGTTGTGGTATTCATTTAAGATGACATTGAGATCACGGTTTGTTTCTTCTGTTTCCTCAATGAGTTTCTCCCTTTCCTTTTCCATGGCTGCGTATTTTTCAACCTGGGGATCATTTCTGAAAAGAAAGGTAAAATACCTTCTGGCTATTCCCATTTCGGTTTCAAGTTCCCTCATCTTCATGATGTGTCTTTCAGTCTCTTCTTTTTTCTTCTTCAGTTCATTTTCTTTAAAATCCCTTGAGCTTTCAGAAGATGACAGGGATTCTTCAAGTTCTTCCTTTCTGATACTGAATGAATTGACCTTTTCAAGTAAATCCTGGTATCCGAAGGTTACCCTGTGTTCAAAGGAAATTTCATCCTTTCTCCTTATGACCTTGTCATAGGCTGCACGGAAATCTCTCCTCGCCTTTTCGTAATCAGTCTCTACATTGAAAACCTGGTGTTTCAAACCTGTTCCCTTTTTCTTCCAGAGCTCCTTGTCCCACTTCAGGGCATCCCTGTTGTCTAAAAATGACTGAATGAGATAGGCTGAACCGTTGGCTGAATAATACGGATTCGGTCCGTAGGCTTCAAGGATTCCCGATGTCGCATCCTTTAATTTCTCAAGGAAATCTTCCCCCTTTGACATTACGATGAATGAGGTTTCAGAAAGTGGTCCTTCAGGTATATAGTATGAAGTCGAATACTCGGTGTTTTCAGTGAATTTAGCCTCTTTGAAAGCTTCGTCGGGGGTTGTATACCTCGACATCACAGCGGCCCTTTCAACGGTCTTCATGGCCATGTATTCAAGGATAATCCTTACAGCTTCGTCTTCTGATGTGATGCTCCTTAAAAACTGCAGTCCTTTTTTCCTGTCCTTTCCGAGGGTACTTAAAATAAACTGTTCTTTTAAGGTAAGATTTTTGTGACCAGGCCACATGGCATAGGATATTCTTTCAGGTCCTGTCATTTCCTTAAGTCTTTCAGGTGATATTTCATCAGCAATGAGAGATGAATTTTTTACCGTCTTTTCCACTGCCTTTGTAACTTTTTCGATGTTCTCACTTCCGTATCCGGAACTTAAAAGATATTCAAGATCCATGAGGAATCCATCGGATACA
Organism: Clostridiaceae bacterium; assembly: GCA_039809845.1. Lineage (GTDB taxonomy): Bacteria > Bacillota > Clostridia > Clostridiales > Clostridiaceae > JG1575. The sequence goes on from JBDHVQ010000023.1 coordinate 13,171, forward strand.
TTGGATGCCAGCGGGTCCCTTTCCTTGATGAGTGTGGTAAATTCAGTTACATACTCGGAAAGGTTAAGTTTATTCACCACGTAGTTGAATATTTCCTTAAGTTCCTTATATTCGAGCTTTCTGTCGAATATTGTAATGAATTCATCAAAATCTTCGTTGGCACGGTTTATAAGGTTGATATCGAGGGAAGTGTGGGGATTTTTCTCCTTTATTATCTTTGCCAGGGCAAAAATAACAGGAGACAGATAAAAGCTGTCCCTCACGTAGTATCCTCTCTTGTCTGTCTTTATAAGACAGAGGTATGAATATGAAGGGGGCTTTCCATCATCCCCGGTCATTTCTGATTCAAGTTCCCGGGTATCTGCCTTTCCTATATAAAGGTCATAACCCGTTTCGCATTCTCCGCCGAATATACTCTCATATGGGACATAGGTCTTTTCATCAGAAACCTGGTGGTCTGACCTGTCCTGTTCGGGGTACCACGGACGAAAGAGAATTGTATTATAATAGTATTCCAATAATTTCCTGGCTTCCATTAATTTCTCCTGCTGTAATTTATAATAAGATTATAGCATTATTTGGGTAGATACCATAAATACAACCATTATCCCCCCGCCACATTAATTAATTTTTAAATTGATTTTTAATTTTTAATCCAATGAAAATACGGTTATTATTGAAAGGAAGAAAAAAATCCGCATTGAATACGGAGGAAATAAGGATGAACAGGATAAAAATCCTGAAAGCATTAAAAGCAGTAATTTTCACAGTGGAGGTAATCCTAGCACTTTTTCTTGCAGCAGTTATAGTATTTGGAGTCTTCTACACCATAAAGGATTCACCCGAAGTATTAAAAGGAATAAGCAGTCCCAATTTTTATGAGTCCTTCAGGGAATTTCTTGCCAACATCTTTTTACTCATAGTAGGTGTGGAACTTATAAGGATGCTGGTAACCCATACCATGCGTTCCACCCTTGAACTGATGATTTTTGTAATAGCCAGGAAAATGCTGATCTACACTGAATCCATGATAGATATAATCTTAGGTACAGTTGCAATGGGTCTGATTTTCGGAATAATCAAATACCTTATTCCTAATAAGTTTGACAGGACAAGCCCAATAGATTTATTCCCTGCAGGCATGAAACTCTCTGAATTCAACAGGCTTTCAAACTACGATATACCTGTTGAAGACACAAACATCACCATAGAGGATTTCATCTTAGGTTCTGTGTCTGAAGGTCAGTGCGTCACAAAGGGTTACGAGGCTGATGCAGGAACAGTAAAACTTAAAGTCGCATCAATGAAAAACGGAAGGATAACCTTTATCCAGGTCCTCGATTCAGAATTCATCGACTGATGACTTGGAGATGTTTTTCATTCAGCCTGTTTACTGATAAAAAAATGATAAAAAAAGTGACAGTATTTATCGGCAGAACATCCTGAAACCAGTCAAAAGATCTAAGTATTCTCCTGAAATACAGGTAAAAGTTCCGAAGAAAAAGCCGAAAAAATTCGGACAAGGATTCGAACAAGGATTAGGACAAGGATTCTGACAAAGATTCAAAGTAAGATTAAAGTAGGATTCAGTAAATAATAAAGGACTAACATAGCAGACGGCAGCCTGATACTTTAGGGC
>JBDHVQ010000024.1:0-14658 GCA_039809845.1 Clostridiaceae bacterium
GAAAGAGAAGAATGGGAAGTTCTCTACAAGAACTTCGGCGATATCGCTGAACAGGAAGGCTTCAGTGAAATAGCAAACTCATTCAGACAGATCGCTAAGGTTGAAAAGGAACATGAAGCAAGATACTTAAAGCTTTATGACCTCGTTTCCAACGACAAGTACTTCACAAGAGAAAATGCAGTAACATGGAAGTGCTTAAACTGCGGATTCATTTTCGAAGGACCAAATGCATTAAAGATGTGTCCTGCATGTAAGCACCCAATGGCATTCTTTGAAGTTACAACAACTGAACAGTAGAATCCACGGATATATCATATAACATTCTGAAAAAGGAATCCTTAAGGGTTCCTTTTTTAGTTTTCTTTAATTTCCATATATCAGGTTTATATAATGTATGTCAGAATCTTATTTTCAATAAACCGGAATGAGGAATATAATTGCATTACAGTCTTGAAGTCAAATGAGGGAGGGCAGTACTATAATGAAAGAAATAAGAGAATTTTTAAAAAGAAATTACATATTTGTCGTCATTTTCCTTTTTTCAGCAGTTCTTTTTACACTCATCTTCATCACTGTTTCCATATTTTTCCCTCCGGGAAATGGAGAGAATTCCCCTGAGAAAAATGAAGTGGTGGGATCCGGCAGAAAAGTTTCAGATGTAACTTCCGGCTATCCCCATACATATAAAATATCAGATATCAAGTCCTGGATGTACGGAGGTGTTACACCTCCCGAAAAACTTGTATTTATTACTGTCGACGACGGTCCTTCGCTAAATAACACTCCGAGAATGCTCGATATTCTTAAGAAAAACAATATAAGGGCCACATTTTTCTATGTGACAGCAGGTGATTTCAAAGACCTGGGAGATATAGCCAGAAGGACATGGAAGGAAGGTCATTCCATAGGACTTCACTCAGACTGCCATAACTACAGTCTTCTATACCCCGGAGGCCATGCAGATACAGCATTTATCATAAGCGATCTCAATAAATGTCTCCATAAGATAGAAGCTGAAATCCCGGGATTTTCCACCAATATCATGAGATTTCCCGGAGGTTCTTTCAGCTGGTATGGAACCGATGAAACAATTTCAGTACTGAGGGAGAACAATATGTTCCATGTCGACTGGAACATCATGACAGGAGATGCTGATAACTCAGGACGTGATAAATCTCCCGAAGGCATCGTAAAATACATTGACAGCATCTACAACACACTTCCACAAAAAGACGTACTTATCCTTCTCATGCATGATCCTTCCTATATGGATATAACTCCTGATGCTCTTCAGAATGTCATAGACTATTTCAGGGATAAAGGGTATTCCTTCGGAGTGATAATTTAAAAGCTTTTGGTTTTGGATTAAGGACAGTAATTCTTCCTGACTCCACTTCGCTCACTTCCCTTCAGTACACCCATTTCAAAAAATAAAGGATTCCCCCGCTGGTTATTCGGGGAATTCCTTATTTTTGTTTTTCTTTTTTCTTTTTTTGAATGGAATTATGTTATGTTATGGTATGTTTTATTCTTTCAGTTCAAAATCTATACGGACTGAATTATTTGCTGACTCTATTCTGCAGTATCCACCCATGGGAACTGTGGCTATGGGGAAAACATGTCCGAAGTCGCATCCTGAGATTATGGGTATGTTATTCAGCTGAGGTATTCTTGAAATGATCTTCTTTACTGATTCTTCGTCCATTCTGCAGCTTTCCTCAAACCTTCCGAGTAAAAGCCCCCTGACTTTCATCCCTTCAGTCTGAAGGAGTGATGCAAGGTTTCTCTGAAATTCCTTTCTGAAGTAATCACCGCTGATATTGTCATCTTCTATAAAGAGAATGGTTCCGTCTGAAAGAGGCATGTATGGAGTTCCCTGAAGGAGATTTAATGTACAGAGATTCCCTCCTGTAAGTCTTCCTCCGGCCACACCTTCCTGTATGACTTTATATTCAATTGCTTCTTCAGATGGGTTCAAACTGACTTCTCTTTGTCCTTCAAGGAATTTTTTAAAATTATCCCAGGTGTATTCCCTGTTTTTTGGAAAACCGAATGTTGCAAAGAAGGGGCCTGAAAATGTAATGAGCCCTGTTTTCCGAAGGATTGCCCCCTGAAGTGCAGTAATGTCCGAAAAGCCTGAAAAGAATTTTGGATTCTCACTTATAACTTTATAATCGATCAGTGGCAGTATTTCATTTACTCCGAAACCGCCGATGACTGCAATTATTCCTTTTACATTATCATCTTCGAACGCTTCGTGAAGTTCCTTCACACGTTCTTCAGGAGATGCTGATTCATGGAAAGGATCCATTTTACCGGGATTTTCACTGAAGGTTATTCTGTAACCCATTTTTTCAAGGAATCTCAGAGATTCACCGTAAACATCTTTTCTGCATACTTCGGAGGATCTTGACGGTGCAATTATTCTTATTTCATCCCCCTCTTTTAACCCCGCCGGGACTACGTATCTGACTGTTTCCGGATTCTTTTTATTCACTTCCATAATCATTCACCTTATTCTGAATATTTTTGAATTTATTCTTTATTCCAAAGCTTCCTGATTCCTGAGGATGGTGCTGTTGTCTGACAGAGTGCCGTTTTCAACTTTAAAAGCCATGTCGTATAGACTTAAGTTTTCACTGAAAGTCACATGTGTTACGTTGACTACCGTAATTCCTCCTATGGTGAGTATGGTCCTTTCAATTTCCCTTCCCGTACTGTAGTCAAGGCTTGCAAAGGGTTCATCGAGGATAAGCATTGTAGCTCCGCTTATAAGTGCCCTTGCTATTGCAATCCTCGACCTTTCTCCGCCGGAGATATTCTTTCCGTTGTCATATAACATGGTGGACAGTCCGTTTTCAAAGTTCAGGATAAAATCGTGGAGTCCTGCCTTATCGAGGGCATCGTTTATCCTTTCCATGGATACTTCCTTATAAAGGGTGAGGTTATTCAAAAGGGTATCCTGAAAGAGAAATACTTCCTGCTCCACCGTGGCTATGTTTTTATAATAGCTGAGTTTTTTGATATCTTTAAGAGGTATGCCGTCTATCAGAATCTCTCCGCTCTTCTGCGGTATATATTTACGTAGGAGTCTTAAAAAAGTGGATTTCCCTCCGCCTGAAGGTCCTGTAATAAGATATTTCCTGCCTTTTTCGAGGGTCACATCGAGGTCCTCAAAAATTTCCCTGTCCCCTGTGTATGAAAAAGTGACGTGACGGAATTCTATCGAGTCATTAAAACCCTTTAATTCCACCGTTTCGTTTTCTTCCCCGGTTTCCTCCAATGTTTCATCGAGCTTTTTAAAGACAGAGACTGAAGACACAACTTTGGGCAGCCTTTCCATTATTATGTTTACAGGACCTATAAGTCTTTCAAGGGTATTTGCTATGGCCAGCACTCCCCCTACCGTCATCATTCCGACTTTTGTAAGGTATATCATATAGACCATGAGGGCTGCCGTGGGTGTCATGAAAAGAAGCTGCTGAAGCCCTGAAATCCAGCTGCTTCTTAGGTCTATATCGTAGCTCTTGGCAAGGAACCCTTCTGCCTTATCCGTGTAGTTATCCCTTACCCGTTCCATGAGGTTATTGCCCTTTATAATCTGAAAGGCCGACAGGGCTTCCCTTATATATTTTGTAAATGAAGCCTGTATTACGGACCTTTCTGTATAAAGTTTTTCCATGGGTTTTGAAAGAGCTGCAGAAACTGTTCCTACAAAGACGAACATGACAGCCACCATGAAGAGGATGTTGATATTGACGTTCACAACGACATAGACCGCAGCTGCTATATTGGTGAATCCAAGGATAATTTCCATGAGAGAATCGACAAAGTTTATTTCAAGGGAATTCATGTCGTTTGTAAGTTCAGACATGTACTTCATTGTGGATTCACTCTTGAATTCACTGATGCTCTTTTTAAAAAGCCCCCTTAAGTAATCCTTCTTCATTGCGACCATGGCAGTTTTTTTGACCAGTCCTCTTAAATAGACCACGAGTAGCCCTGCCGGAAAAATGAGCAGCTGTACCATAATGAGTCTTCTTGCCATTGTGCCGAAGTTCTGTGCCTGTCCTGAAAAAGCCGCATCGAGGTTTTCCTTGATGAGGAATATGAATCTTATGTCAAAATATGCGAGGAGTATTCCTGCAAGGAGTAAAAGGACCATGTATGGCCATGCCTTTAAAAGTGATTTTCTCATCTTTTCACCCCGCTGAAGAATTCCCCTGCGGGAATTGTATAGACCCTTCCCGATCTTACTTCAAGGACATAATCGTAAAGATCCAGGGTCTCGGGAAATACCTTGTGCGAAATTGCAATGACAGTCTGTGGTCCTGACAGAAGTGTCCTGTCTATCATGATGGAAGTGGCCTCATCAAGGGATGATGATGCTTCATCTGCAAAGAGGATACATGCCTTTTTAAGTATTGCTCTCGCTATGGATATCCTCTGCCTTTCCCCACCGGAGAGGTTCTTTCCGTTTTCTGCTATGAAGGTATCAAGTCCCTCCGGATTTTGCGCTAAAAATCCTGTGAGTCCCGCTTTTTCAACTGCCTCCATTATTTCCCCATCATCTATTTCTTTATATAAAGTGAGGTTGTTTCTTAAAGTGTCTTCAAGGAGAAATACGTCCTGGTATATAAATGCGGTATTTTCACTGAAGGAGACATCGGAAATATCCCTTAATCTCACATCGTCGAAGAAAATCTTCCCTGTATAGTCAAATACGGTCTTGGAGAGTATTTTTAAAAGTGTGGACTTTCCTGAACCTGAAGGCCCTCTGATGAGGTACTTCTTTCCCTTTAATATTTCAAAATCCGCATCCTTTAAGATATGTCTTATACCGTACCTGTAGCTTATCTTTTCAGCCTTTATCCTGTCTTCAAAACTGAAGGGAAGTTTGCCTTCAGAAAAGCTTTCAGGGCGTATGTTTATATGTTTTCTCATGGCATCGGTAACTGCACGGAGCTGGTTTACAAGGGGGAGTATTTCAGTCACGGGCCATACCATATTGTTTGCAAGACCCACCATGAGTGCAACTCTGGTTAGATCTGCACCCCTTATCATTATCTTTCCTGAATAGAATATGATGGTTATGAATATGAGGGACCCGATAAAATTCGTCAGCTGTTTCTGTGTGAGAAGGAATATATTGAAGCCCATCTTCTTTACTTCGAGCTTTTCCATACTCTTTACAGTGTCAGTAAGGAATCTGCCTTCCAGATTATTGAGTTTTAAAAGTTCAAGACCGCTTAGGGTATTCCCTTCAGATACAGTAACCTTTGAAGCCATACGTAAAACCTGTGCCTGCATCCTCACGGTCCTTTTTTCAAATAGTCTTAAAATAAGGTAGAGAAGACCTGAGAGGAATATTATTAAAAATGCGAGTTTGAAGTCAAAATACAAAAGTACCAGAAAGGACAGGAGAAATATCCCGAGCGATGAAATTATGGTCTGAAGGGTCGGGAAAAATGTGTTTTCAAAGGCCAGCATGTCATTTGTGAGGACGGATATATATTCCTCTCCGGATCTTTTTCCGAATGTCCGGAAATCAAGGGCCATGATCCTGTCAAAAACCCTCTGCCTCAATTCAATGTGCCTGTCCTTCATGTACTTTATTCTGAGGAGCCTTGCAGCTATCTGGATAAAGGGAAGGAGGAGAAGAAGGAGGCTGACCCAGACCACAGTCCTCCAGAAATGCGGAAGGGTAGCTTCGGGAATCATTCCTATGAGGATTGCAACCGCCACAGAATATGACAGCTGCAGCACCGACTGGAGGAATGATCCCAGTATGAATTTGACTGCATCTGATTTATTGCTGAAAAGTATTTCCCTCATAAGTTACCTCACTATTGGTTTTCTTCACCGCTTCCTGAAAGTTTTGTCCTGTATACCCTGCGCCTGTCGAGGGAAAGTATGTATTCCGAGAATGTACCCGGCTTCAGCCTCGACTCGATTTCAGTAAAATCGTACATCCTCGCATCTATCATGTCTATATGGTGGAGAAGTTCAGCCTCCTTGAACATGGGCCTTACAGGAGATCCGAATTCCGGTTCGTAGTGGTGGGATAAGAGCATGTGTTCAATAAGCACTGCAGTTTCAGGATCTGCTCCTACCCTCTCGGCGACTTTTGAGATATTCTTGATACCCTGGGTAATATGCCCCAGAAGTGTACCTTCAACTGTGTATTCATCGACGATTCCAAGTTCGGAAGAATTCATCTCCTTTATCTTCATCATGTCGTGGAGTATTATCCCTGAAAAGAGCAGATCCTTATTGACCTGAGGGTAGATGGCAGCGAGGCTCTCACCGATTTTAAGCATTGTCAGGACATGGTATAAAAGACCGCCCCTTATGGAGTGATGGTTTCTTTTTGCGGCAGGATAATACATCAAGAATTCACGGTTTTCAGTAAAAATTGTTTCAGTTATATTTCTGATGTCATCATTTGTCATCCCGAGGATATAATCCGCAAGAATTGTGTCGTACATCAGTGCCGGTTCTATTGGTGCGCTTGTAACAAGGGAAGATGCTTCTATATCTTCATCTTCGCTCTTTTCCCTTATGAGTTCCACCTTGAACTGGGGCACATTCTGATAAAGGATAACAGTACCCCTTACTTTCACCACCATATTTACAGCAAATGCATCCACATGTTCGTCCTTTAATTCCCAGAGTTTTGCTGATATTTCACCCGTGGAATCACCGAGGATAAAATCCAGGTATTTCTTTCCTCCCTGATTGGTTGTCTTTAAATCAACCTTTTTAATAACGAGGAAGTCATCTATCCTTTCCCCCGGCTTATAGTCACATATATTCTTTGTTTTGATATTCATTTTAAATATACCCCTTTCGTTCATCTTTATACATTATACTACAGGTTGCAGAGACAATATTGACACCGGTGAAATCCAGTACCTGAACCACAGAGATGTCTGCAGGCAAAATAAGGACAAAAAAGATGTGTAACATCAGGTCGCGGAAAAAACACAACCGGAGAAATGGAGAAGTAATTTTTGATTCAGGTTCAGGTAAAAGTCCAGATTTAATATAAGGTATAAGTTTAAGAATTAATCTTGAACAAAAAAAATAAAAGAGAGCTCCCCATCGGCTCCCGTTTCATCGTCACCTTCCTACCGGCCTTTATGGTTTTCAGGAGGTTACAATAAATATGTTATCAGAAAGTTGTTAAGTAATTGTTCTGCATTTTTAAATAACATGAAAACTAATGGGTAAATTCCCTTAACAATGGGTAAAAAAATCCCCTGGGACTTTCTGGTGATATAAGATTGAATGGAGAAATTTAAAAAACAATGAGGGACATATATAAAATACGGGGATACGGATATGTTTGAAAATATGGATGTAAGAGTAAAAGAAGTAATCGGTAATATCAGAAAACACGGATATGAGGCCTATATAGTAGGGGGAGCTGTAAGAAATATGCTCCTCGGACTTTCAGCAGGGGATTATGATATCGTAACATCGGCACTGCCTCAGGAAATTATGGAAATATCACCAAAATCCATTCCGACGGGTTTGAAGCACGGAACTGTTACTGTCTTAAACAGAGGACTTCCAATTGAAGTCACTACCATGAGGACAGAAGATACTTATTCAGATATGAGACATCCTGACGAGGTGATATTTGTAAAAAACCTCGCGGATGATCTTAAAAGAAGGGATTTTACAGTAAATGCAATGGCCTGGGATCCGACAGAAGATAAGATAACGGATCTTTTCGGCGGCCGGGAGGACCTTAAAAAGAGGATCATAAGAACTGTAGGTGATCCTGACAGAAGATTTTCTGAAGATGCTTTAAGGATGATGCGGGCGGTGAGGTTTGCATCTCAGTATAAATTCAACCTTGAGCCCCGGACTTTTCTTTCAGTTATCAGGAATGCCAGTCTTATAAATAAAGTAAGTGCAGAGAGGATAAGAACGGAGCTTTTTAAAATCCTCATGAGTGAAGTGCCTTCACGGGGACTCTTTTTACTCCTTTATACAGGACTCATGGCTGAAATACTTCCTGAACTTACCCCCATGGCAGGATTCCATCAGTTTTCGAACTGGCATGACAAGGATGTTTTCAGCCACACCATGAGTGTTGCAGACAACACTCCGGAAGATCTGAATTTAAGAATCGCAGCTCTTTTCCACGACAGCGGAAAGCCATATACTTTTACAATGGACGAAAAAGGAAGGGGTCATTTTTACGGTCATGAAGATGAGTCCGTAAAAATTGCAGATAAAGTTCTGAGGCGGTTAAAATGCGACAATAAAACTCGGGAGATGGTCCTTAAAATCATCGGAAGGCACATGGTTTCACAGGATATAAAAAAAGACTACAAAATAAAAAACCTCATAAGGGACTTCGGAAAGGAAAATATTCATTATTTCTTCGAATTCAGAAAGGCTGACTTCGGAGGAAAGCCCATGGAACCGGCTGCTGAAGAAAAATTCAGCCAGCTTAAACAAAGGGTGGATGAGATAATGGATGATAAAGAACCCCTTGAAATCAAAGACCTCGATATCAGGGGAGAGGATCTCACCGCTATTGGATTTGAAAGGGGACCAGAAATAGGAAAGGTTCTTGAAGCACTCCTCCAGCTGGTTTTAAGGGATCCCAGACTCAACAGGAAAAAGATCCTTTCTGAACAGGCTCGGAAGATGAAGGAAAGAAATGAGATATGAAAGACACCGCTCATGCACAGGAGCGGTGTCTTTCATTTTCTTTTCCGTATAGTTTTTTCATTCTTTTTTATGTCATTATAATCTGTTTTTTGAAAGACAGATTTATCTTAAAAGTTTCCTATGTTTATCCTAGATTATTGAAGCTTCGTATATGCTGTCAGCTGAATCCTGAAGCATTTTATTGAATTCTTCATCAGTCTGCTTTGCATTAAGTCCTTCAGAAAGAGCCCTTGAGAAGGAAGCAATGAGACCCGGGTTCTTTTTAAGCTTTTCGTTGGAGTCTTCCCTTGTGTATCCGCCTGAGAGTGCAACCACTCTTAAAACGTGTGGATTTTCCATAAGGTCTGAGTAAAGTCCGTCCTTTGTGGGGATGGTGAGTTTAAGCATTACAAGCTTGTCCCCGGAAAGCTTATTGAGTTCTTCAAGGATGCACTTTTTAAGGTATTCTTCTATCTTTTCCTTGTCCTTTGCATGGATGTCAACTTCAGGTTCTATTATGGGAACAAGACCCTTTGCCATAATCTTTTCAGCAACTTCAAACTGCTGCTTTACAACTTCCTTTATGGCTTCCTCGTTGTATTCCTTTATTACAGATCTCATCTTGGTTCCGAAGATATGTGCCTTTACAGCCCTGTCAAGGAGTGAATCCAGTTCAGGCATTTCCTTCATGAGCTGTACTCCATCCTTAAGGTCAGCAAGTCCCTTGTCTACCTTTAAAAACGGAACCACTCCCTTTTCTTCCCATAAGTAGTCAGCTGTTTTTTTGCCGTCGATATCGCTGTCCATGGTCTGTTCGAAAAGTATGGCACCTAAAATCCTGTCCTTTGAGAATGCAGGTGATTTTATTATCCTGGTCCTCATTTCATGGATTTTTCCAAACATTTCATCTTCGCCGTTATATTCATTTTCTTCAACACCATAGAGCTTGAGAGCCTTTGGAGTTGATCCGCCGCTCTGGTCAAGGGCTGCTATAAATCCCTTTCCGTCTTTGATTATCTTAACCTGTTCTTCATTCATTCTTCGGTACCTCTTCATTTTTATTTCAGATATACCCTCGGGTTCTGATCATTTCAATTATATCAAAGAAAAAGTTATTCAATCTCCCATTGATAAACCTTAATACAAATTTAAATCACAGCATCAGAAAAAGAAGCACCCCTTTATTAAAAAAGGATGCTTCTCCTTGAATAAGGTATCAGAATTACATTTTTAATGTCTTAAAAATCTTTTAAATCCCTATGCATATCAGAACATGAATTTGTCAGTAACGCCCATATACCCCTCAGGATTCTGCGCAATCCTTGAGATTTCTCCGGGAGTCAGTGTTATCCCTTCATTTTTTATCATGAAATATATTATTTTAAGCTTTTCAAAAACTTCCATGTTTGCCCTGGCATCGGATAACGCCCTGTGTCTTTCAGTCCAGGGAACACCAAGAAGATCTGTAAGGTTTGAAAGTCCGCAGGTTCCGGGAATGAATGACTTTGCAAATTTCAATGTGTCAAATACCTCATTGTCGAACTCCACCCCGCAGATATCGCCGCAGGATATAAGATTTTTAAGGTCGTTTGTTATTATGTCATGCCCCACCAATATACTGTCCCCGAGGAATTTTTTAAGTTCAGGAAGAATCTGCCAGATACTTCTTCTTCCCTTAACCATGGAATCAGTTATTCCTGTAAGCTTGACTATCTCCCTGGGTATGGGTATTCCGGGATCCACAAGCCTTCTGAATTCTTTCACTATCCTTCCCTTTGAGGATTTTACTGCCGCAACTTCTATTATTCTGTTCATGGGTCTTGAAGTCGTTTCTATATCGAGGCATACATAGCTGTCAAAATACGGTCCGGTCACTATCTGCCTTTTTAGGACCTTTTTTGTTCCGGGGTTTTCCAAATCTACCGCCGCCTTTCATCTCTAGTCCCTTTTATTATACCTTCTATACCACATTTTGACCAAAACGATACTCTGAACTGAATTACAGTTTTTAAGCATGTGTTTTTCAGCATGTATTTTTCAGCAGATGTTTCACCTGTATGTTTTTTATAATCTTATCCAATTTCTTAAAAATGTACTGTTACTACATGATTTTAATACTGGTTTTAAATGGTATTTTTGAATGCATCCATGGCTTCTGAAAGTTTTAAGCTTATTCCATTATCTTTTACGGCAAATCTGAAGTGACTGTCTCCCAGGGGAAACATATCCGAAAGATTTCTGACTAATATTCCCTTATGCAGAAGGAATTCTGAAAATGAATGGGGATTATATGTGCCTTTAAGCTCAGCAGTTATGAAATCAGAATGGGACGGGAAGATTTCTTCGAAAAGATCTGATCTTTCAAGTATTTCTTCGAGAAATGACCTTCTTTCCCTGTTGATTTCAATGCTCTTTCCTATATATTCCCTGTCCCTCATCATTATTCCCGCTATTTCGGAAGCAAATGTCCCCACATTCCATGTGGTCTGTTTTTCAGAAATTCTTTCAGACAGTTTTTCATCTGATGTTATGCCGTAACCGAGTCTTACTCCGGGAAGTCCGAAGAACTTGGTAAGTGCTTTTATGACAATTAAATTGCTGAATTTACCGGTAAGATGAAGGGATGATGCGTTCATGTCTCCCATATATTCCCCGAAGGTTTCGTCCATCATGACAGAGGAATTTTTTTTCTTAAGTTCAAAAAGGAGATTCTGGAGAGCATTGATATCCCACACTGCCCCATCGGGGTTATTGGGACTGCAGAGGCATACGAGTGTGTTTTCCCTCTGCCCTGATGCATTGAGTATTTTCTTCGCTGCGGAATCTTTCAGTACTCCTCTTTCTGACTCCATATCCCTGTCTGCAAAAATTATTTCTTTGTTATACCTTACTGCTGAAGCTGTATATTCAGAAAAAGAAGGCCGGAGAATTACTATGTGATCGAAGAGACTTATGGTTTTATCTATAAGATCAACTGCACCGCAGCCGACAGTTATATATTCCTTTACGAACTTCTGGGTTCCGGTCAGATAATTAAGATAATCTGATATATTTTCCTTTAATTCACTGTACTCTATATCGGGATATCTTCCTGCCTTTTCAAGTATTTCCGGAAGTTTTTCATAAACTTTTCCGGGAATTTTCATGGGGTTGATGTTGCTCGATAAATCGATGAGGTCTTCATGTCCCTTTGAATATATATCACCGCCATGATGGGTCCGGCTTTTTTTAAGAAGATCTTTCCTGTTGTCCATTATTGTAATACCACCTTAAAATATCCTGTTGAAAATTATGATAATGACTGCCGAAAACATGAGAAAAGAAGGGGTTATCCATTCCATAAGCTTTACGGCCCTTATAATATCTGCCTCTGACGGTTTTTTTCCTTCTCTGTTGATATAGGGACGCTCTTCTCTGATACCCCCGTAGGAGGCAGGTCCTCCGAGTCTTATTCCAAGTGCGCCTGCAAATGCAGATTCAGGATGTCCGCTGTTGGGACTTCTGTGATTTTTACTGTCTGCGAGATATATTCCCATGGTATTTCTGATTCTCCCTCCCACTGCAGGTGAAAGGAGAACTGCAGTGAGTGCTGTAATCCTTGCAGGAATGATATTGGCTATATCGTCTTCAATGGCTGCACTCTTTCCGTAAAATTCATACCTTTCATTCCTGTAGCCGGTCATTGAATCCATTGTGTTTATGCCCTTATATATGAGAGATCCCATGGGTCCCAGTAAAAGCCCCCAGAACATCGGTGCTGTTATACCATCTGAAGTATTTTCAGCAACTGTTTCAATGCAGGCACGGATTATTCCGTCTTTATCAAGGCTCATGGGGTCCCTTCCTACAATTCTTGAAATTCTCTTTCTTCCTTCAGTCAGTGAAATCCCCAGAGCCTTATTTACTGACAGAGCTTCCCTTTTAAGGGTTTCTCCTGCAAGGCAGAAAAAAAAGACTATTATCATAAGTGCCATTCTTATTGCTTTTATCTTAATATACATAATCAGAATTCCGGGAAGGGCACAGGCGGCAATAACGATAAGAGAAGCCATACATCCTTTTAAAAACTGAGTCTTTTCGCTGTCGCCCGGTTTTCTGATTCTTTTTTCGAGGAAGGATATCAGTTTTCCCATATAAACCACTGGATGGGGAATATTGAACGGATCTGCAAAAACCATATCGAGAAGATATGCAGCAAACATTGAAATCAAAAATTCAACATACATATCTACTTTCCGCCTGACTTTAATATTTCCATGATTTTATCCATATTGAGGGATTTTTCAGTAATGTCAGCAAGTTCTTCCATTGCAGCATCCTTTGTCTTTTCAAAGTCAGGGGATTCTTCTTCCGGAAGTCCCTTTTCCTTCCTCAGTATATTGGTGAGGTATTCCCTGAAGGGAACACCGTCGAGGATTCCGTGAAGGTATGTCCCCATGACTTTCATATCTTCTGATACCGCCCCGTCCAATGACCCTTCACATCTTACAAAGGATTTTTCTGATGTTTTCGTCCTTCCCATATGTATCTCATAGCCATAAACTCTGTATTCATTTCCTCCGGCTTCAAGAATCCCCTCTGTCCTGGTCATTACCTTATCGGAAGTTATCTCGGTTTCACCATTTAAAAGTGAAAGTCCTTCAGTTTCTTCAGTGTCGCCCTCAGTACCTTCAGGATCAGTGATTTTATCGAGAAGCATCTGATATCCTCCGCAGATTCCCAGTATCCTTCCCCCTGATTTTCTGTATTCCCTGATTTTTTCATAAATACCTTTCTCTTTAAGGTATTCAAGGTCCCCGATGGTGTTTTTTGTACCGGGTATGATGAGAAGGTCAGGATTTTTGAATTCAGAAAGTGTTTCTATATATCTTACGGATACATCCTTTTCCATTTCGAGGGGGAGTACATCCGTAAAGTTACTTATATGGGGGAGCTTAATGACTGCAATATCGATCTTCCCGTTTATACTTTTATTAAGATCAACGGCCCCATCTTCATCCTCAAGTTCAAGTTTAAAATATGGAATGACACCAAGACAGGGTATGCCTATTTTTTCCTCCATCATTTCAATACCAGGCTGAAGTATTGATATATCTCCCCTGAATTTATTTATTATAAATCCCTTAATCCTCTTTCTTTCTTCTTCCTTCAAAAGCATAACAGTGCCATATAAGGATGCAAAGACACCGCCCTTGTCTATATCACCGGCAAGGATTACAGGAGCATCCACCATTTCAGCAAAGCCCATATTAACGATATCGTTTGTCCTTAAGTTTATTTCAGCGGGAGAACCTGCCCCTTCTATTACAATGGCATCGAATCTTTCATCAATCTTTTTGAATTCCTCAAGGAGCATTTTCTTGAAACCAGTCTTTTTTTCTTCGTATTCCTTCGCAGACATAGTTCCGTATACTTTGCCCATGAAAATTATCTGGGATTTTCTGTCTCCCTGGGGTTTTAAAAGTATGGGATTCATGAAAGCTTCCGGTTCAATTCCGGCACACTCTGCCTGAAGTACCTGTGCCCTTCCCATTTCCTTTCCGTCTAAGGTAATATATGAATTAAGACTCATATTCTGGGACTTATATGGGCATACTGAATACCCTTTATTCTTAAGGATCCTGCAGAGAGCCGCTGCTATCGTACTCTTACCCGCCCCGGAACAGGTCCCCTGTATCATTATTTTATCTGCCAATATTATTTCTCCTTATTGGTATCAATGCTGTTTCAGCATTGATACCCTGAATATTAATGGATGAATATAAACCCTGGTGATGTTTTACCGAAAATATTCTTATAAAAACCTATTCTTATACATTATAAAGTGTCACTTCATAACAGAACACATTCTTATTAAACCATATATTTTTAAGTTTAACAGCTATGGCGCATGCAAAAGCATGCGCCATGGGTTTATTTTGAACTCATTTTTCCTGGTCTTTTTTTACGGTCTTTTTTCTGGTCTTTTCCCATTCATTTTTCAAGTCA
>JBDHVQ010000025.1:0-14416 GCA_039809845.1 Clostridiaceae bacterium
TTTTTTCCTGATTCACATATTTCTGTTTTGCACACTTTCCCTGTTTCTCCGGCTTTGTCTGAGCATGATGCTGCATCGGTATTATTTATCCTAACTGAGGTAATTTTGTTTATATTAGCTGCCATAATCTGTTCTCCTGCCTAATTCATTTTTTTATAATGTTTTGATCGATTAAATACCTGAATATGACTTTTTGGTCGATATGCTCTGTATTATATAGCAGGGGAATTAAAAGAAAGTAAAGGTATTATGTGGGTCAGAAATTCTGAAATTAATTCAGCGGAAATGAAGCGCTTGTATAATAGAGTTGTGGCAGAAATTAATAGGTTGATATCCCTAGCGAGGATAATGTATGACTTGGGATTCCCCAATCAGGATTCTATTAACTTTTGGAGGTTTTTTATGGGAAAAAAGGATATATCCCGTTTCAGTATAAATCTGTTTTTCGGAATAATGGTTCTCGGTCTGTCTGTTCCCGTCTGGATATATTTAAGGATAATTGGTCTTTTCTACCTTGAGAATGTATCGCAGTGGATTCAGACTCCCCTGATATTTATAATTGTCTGCATTGTGGCTTTGCTTATTGGAAGGATATTGATGAGAATTGCCGGTGCATTTGCACTGAGTTCGCCCTATGGAAAAGAGAGCAGCAAGGGAGAAAGGACACTTAGATTTGTCATCAACGTCATTCTGATTATTGTTTCCATTGGTGTATTAATAATTATCGGAGCCTATTACTATGCCTATTTATCTTCATGGACAACTATACCCTTTGATCAAGCGGTATTGTCACCACCATCGTCTTCACTCTTATACTGGTTCATGGTGCGCCGTGAATCCAAGGAGTGAATGCTGTTGAAGAATAATGAAAGACCGATATAATTCTGCTTTTTTTCTTAACTTTTGGTTCTGTTTTTAAGATTATCCGGG
The DNA here is from genome assembly GCA_039809845.1 of Clostridiaceae bacterium. Classification (GTDB taxonomy): domain Bacteria; phylum Bacillota; class Clostridia; order Clostridiales; family Clostridiaceae; genus JG1575. Next base: position 931 of record JBDHVQ010000025.1, read on the forward strand.
AAACCGTTCTGTTTTTTGGGTAAGCCGGAAAATCTGCATAGGTGGATTGAGAAAGAGATTTTTATAATCATTTGTCCCTGGTGGGTGGAATGGGGTATGGATAGCGCGTTTATGCATTATCAATCCGGTTGTTTTATACAATTTATTTGATGTTATTGTTAATAATGGATGTGTTTAAAGGCGGCTTATGCATATAAATAAAAAAATAACAAGGTTATCTTTTGTATGTTAATTATTGGTAAATGGCTTTATCACAAGTTTTCTGAATAACCGTACATTATTTAAATTTGTGTGAACAAAACTGTGCATATTTACTGTACGTTTATGCAGTTTATGGTACAAAGTGTGTATCTGCCGGTCATTGGGAAGTTAATAATCTGTATAAGAAGTTTTCGTCAGTGTACCATGTAAACATATTCCGGTGTCGTGATGTGGAAAAAGCCTTCTATCCAACTTATAATGAATGTATGACTTAAGGTTCCTCCTCAAAGGAGGGACAACAGAATAACCTTTAGGAGGCCAGTAATGGAAAATATGAAAAGAACGCCGGTTTTCGACGCTTATGAAAAGTATGGCGGAAAGAACGTGTCCTATGCAGGATGGGAAATGCCTGTTGAATATGAAGGACTTGTTCCCGAGCACAATACTGTAAGAAACGAAGCCGGTATTTTTGACGTTTCTCACATGGGAGAAATCGAAGTTAGGGGAAAAGATGCCTTAAAGTATGTAAACTACCTTGTATCCAATGATGTTTCCAAATTGGAAGACGGACAGGTTCAGTATACATTCATGCTTTATCCTGAAGGCGGAGTAGTGGATGACCTTTTAGTTTACAAGTTTGCTGAAGATGATGTTCTTCTTGTTGTAAACGCAGCAAATTCCGACAAGGACTTTGACTGGATAAAGGAACATACTGAAGGTTTTGATGTCAAGGTAGAAAACACTTCACCTGAAGTCGGCCAGGTTGCGGTACAGGGACCAAAGGCTGAAGAAATCCTCCAGAAGATGACTGATGAAGATCTTTCAAAGATCACTTTCTTCAGAGCTAAGAGAGACGTAAAGCTCGACGGAATCAACGTAATGATTTCAAGAACAGGCTACACAGGCGAAGATGGATTTGAAATCTACACTGACAAGGGCGATATCAAAAAGCTCTTTGAAGACATCGTTGAAGCTGGTGTAAAACCGATAGGTCTCGGAGCAAGGGATACTCTAAGATTTGAAGCAAACCTTCCTCTCTACGGACAGGAAATAAGCCAGGATGTTAATCCCCTCGAAGCAGGATTCGGATTCTTTGTAAAACTCGACAAGGAAGACTTCATAGGCAAGGATGCTTTAAAGAAACAGAAGGAAGAAGGCTTAAAGAGAAAGATTGTAGGCTTTGAAATGGACAAGGGTTCACCAAGGCACGGATACGAAGTATACAAGGGCGACAAGAAGATCGGTGAAGTAACTACAGGTTATATATCTCCGACACTCGGAAAGGCAATAGGACTTGCTCTTGTAGACATAGACCAGGCTGAAATGGGCAATGAATTTGAAATCGCAGTAAGAAACAGAAGACTTCCTGCAAGGGTTGTTTCAAGAAAGTTCTTGCCTAAGAAGTAGACTGGTATTAAGATATAGAGGTAAAAGATAATCGTTATCAAAAGCTTTTAATCCTGCTCTGCAGGAATAAAAATAAAAAAAAGAAAAGTTAAAAGGAGAAATTTATTATGGATAAGGTTAAGAAGGATTTATTCTACACTAAGGATCATGACTGGGTAAGGGTTGAAGGAAATAAGGCATACATCGGATTATCTGACTATGCACAGCACCACTTAGGTTCAATCGTCTATGCTGAAGCTCCTGAAGTTGATGATGAATTCAAGGCAGGGGATGCTTACGGTGTTGTTGAATCAGTAAAGGCTGCTACAGACCTTAACATGCCTGTATCCGGTAAGATTGTAGAAGTCAACGAAGATGTTGTTGACTCTCCTGAAAAGTTCAACGAAGATCCATGGGAAAACTGGTTTGTTGCAGTTGAAATGTCAGACGAAAACGAACTTAACGATCTTTTAAAGGCAGAAGATTACGAAAAGTTACTTGAGGAGGAATAAAATAAATGCATCCATATCTTCCAAACAATGAGGAAGATCTGAGACTGATGCTCGAATCCATAGGCGTTTCCACCGTGGATGACCTTTTTAAGGTCATCCCCGGCAACGTCAGGCTCGGCAGGGAATTAAACCTTGATCCTGCACAGTCTGAAATTGAGATCAGAAGACAGATCACCGACCTTGCGGGAAAGAACAAGTCCATCGACGATTTAACCTGTTTTTTAGGAGCAGGATCCTATGACCATTACATACCATCAACGGTGAAGCACATAGTATCAAGGTCAGAATACTACACCGCATATACACCATATCAGCCTGAAATTGCTCAGGGAACTCTCCAGGGTGTCTGGGAATACCAGTCAATGATGTGCCTTCTGACAGGTATGGACGTTTCAAACGTATCCATGTACGACGGCCCGACGGCAGCAGCTGAAGCTGCAATATTAGCTACTTCTTCTTCAAGAAGGAATACTGTTTTGATTTCGGAAACAATGAATCCTGAAACAAAGGAAGTTCTTGAAGCTTACCTTAACTTCAGAGGAATCACTATAAAATACATACCGGCAAATGACGGTGTCACTGACTTTTCAAAGCTCGGTGAAATGCTCGACAAGGATGTTGCAGCAGTAATGGTTGCAAATCCTAATTTCTGCGGAATGATTGAAGACGTTTCAGCATCCGTTGAAGAAATACACAAAAACAAGTCACTCCTTATAATGCAGGTTGACCCGATATCCCTTGGAATCTTAAAGACTCCGGGAGAAATCGGTGCTGATATCTGTGTGGGTGAAGGACAGTCCCTCGGACAGAACTTAAACTACGGCGGACCTGTTTTAGGTTTCATGGCTGTTACTGAAAAACTCGTAAGAAAGATGCCCGGAAGAATCATAGGTCAGTCAAAGGATGTGGACGGAAATGACGCATACGTTCTGACACTTCAGGCAAGAGAACAGCATATAAGAAGAGAAAAGGCAACATCCAACATATGTTCCGACCAGACTTTAAACTCCATCGCAGCTGCTGTATACATGGCTACTATGGGTCCTGACGGAATGAGAGACGCAGCTCTGCAGTCAATGAAGAAGTCCCATTATCTTGCAAAGGAACTTGAAAAGACCGGTAAGTTCAAAATGAAACATTCCGGACCATACTTCAAGGAATTTGTCATGGAAACAGACCTCGACATAGATGAAATGAATGCAAAGCTCATGGATAAGGGAATCTTAGGACCCATGAACCTCGATGCCTTCGGTATGGATAAGTCAGTCCTCTTCTGCGTAACTGAAAACAGATCCAGAGAAGAAATGGACAGACTCGTAAGTGAACTGGAGGGAATGTAATATGTTCAATACATACAGAAAAACCATATTTGACCTTTCACAGCCCAAGAGAAGGGCGACAATGCTTCCTGAACTCGATGTGGAAGATATTGAACTCGACGAGATGCTTCCTGAAGGATTAAGAAGAAAGTCAAAGCTTCCCCTTCCTGAAGTATCACAGCTCGATGTAATAAGACACTACACACTGCTTTCAAAGCTCAATTATTCAATAGATGCAGGTTTCTATCCATTAGGATCCTGTACAATGAAATACAACCCCAAGATAAACGAAGATATGGCATCTCTTCCAGGTTTTGCAAGAATCCATCCTTACCAGAGTCCATATTCAGTTCAGGGTGCCCTTGAAGTTCTCTACAATTTAAGCCATGACCTCTGTGAAATTGCCGGAATGGATGATATAACACTCCAGCCTGCTGCAGGTGCACACGGGGAAATGACAGGGCTCATGCTTATTAAGGCTTACCACAGAAAGAGGGGAGATTCAAAGAGGACAAAGATAATAGTTCCTGACTCTGCCCACGGAACAAACCCCGCATCTGTTTCAGTTGCAGGATTTGAAGTTGTGGAAGTACCTTCAGACAGGCATGGCGATGTGGATATAGATGCTTTAAAGAAAGTTTTAAACGATGAAATAGCAGGTCTTATGCTTACAAACCCATCAACCCTTGGGATATTTGAAAAGAATATCACTGAAATAGCTGAACTTGTCCACGAGGCAGGCGGTCTCCTCTACTATGACGGAGCGAACTTAAATGCCATTATGGGTAAAGTAAGGCCAGGGGACATGGGATTTGATGTTATGCACATGAATCTCCATAAGACATTCTCAACACCTCACGGCGGCGGCGGCCCTGGTTCAGGTCCTGTACTTGTTAAAAAGCACCTGGCTGAATTCCTTCCTGTTCCTATGGTTAAAAAGGATGAAGCTAAGGGAGTTTACTTCTGGGATTACGACAGACCTGAATCAATCGGTAAGATAAAGGGCTTCTTCGGTAACTTCGGTGTTACTTTAAGAGCTTATGTATATATAAGGTCCATGGGAAGAGATGGCTTAAAGAGAGCTTCTGAAATGGCAGTTCTCAATGCCAACTACCTAAAGAGCCAGTTAAAGAACGACTATAAGACAATCAACGACGACACTACAATGCACGAAGTTGTATTTGCAGGTCTTAAGGACAAGGAATCAGGAGTTTCAACCCTTGAAGTTGCAAAGAGGATTATAGACTACGGATTCCATCCGCCAACAGTATACTTCCCGCTTATAGTTGACCAGGCTCTAATGATGGAACCTACTGAAACTGAATCAAAGCAGACTATGGATGAATTCATAACTGCCATGAAGAAGATTGCAGAAGAAGCAAGGACAAATCCTGAAGTATTCAAGGATGCTCCGCACAATACACCGGTAAGAAGAATCGATGAAGTTGCAGCAGTCAAGAATCCGGTTTTAAGGTGGAAGGACAAGTCTGAAAATGAGTAAGAAGGTAGCCATAATCGGGGCAGGCCCGGGAGGCTATGTCTGCGCCATAAGATTTGCCCAGCTCGGTGCAGATGTAACACTTTTTGAGAAAAGAGATATCGGCGGAACCTGTCTGAACCGTGGCTGTATTCCTACAAAAGCCATGCACAAGACCGCTGAACTATACCAGGAATTAAAGCATGCATCTGATTTTGGAATAAATGTTGAAAACTACTCTCTGGATCCCCAGAAGGTTTTTGAAAGAAAATCAGGCATTGTCAGCACACTGGTCGGCGGTATTGACCAGCTTTTAAAAGGCAACGGTGTAAAACTCATAAGTGCCTTTGCAAAGCTTGGGAAAGACAGAAAAATTACATACAATGAAGGCGGCGAAGATAGGGAAGATACCTTTGATGCAGTAATAATTGCGACAGGATCTGAACCGGCTCTTCCTCCCATAAAGGGAGCAGATACCGAAGGAGTCATGAATTCTGACGACCTTCTCAATATGGTAGAAATACCGGAATCCATGATAGTTTTAGGTGGCGGTGTAGTTGCAATGGAATTTGCATCCATATACCAGGCGCTTGGCACTGAGGTAACTGTTGTTGTAAGATCTGCGATATTAAGAATGGTGGATTCAGAAATCGTAAAGAGAGCCACTCCTGTTTTAAAGAAACAGGGAATGGCGATCAACGTCAAGAGTACACCAAAGAATATTGAAAAGACAGAAAATGGCTTTAAAGTTACATATGAAAAGGGCGGCAAGGAAGAAACAGTTGAAGCCCAGCATGTACTTGTGGCCATGGGAAGAAAATCCAATATTGAAAATATCGGGCTTGAAGAAGCAGGAGTTGTAACCGAAAGAGATTACATAAAGACCGATGAATTCAATAAGACATCTGCCGAAGGTATTTATGCCATAGGAGATGTCAACGGAAAGTCCCTCCTTGCTCACGCAGCTGAACACCAGGGTGTTGCAGTGGCTGAATATGTAATGGAAGGAATTCACCATAGGGAACCGCTTGTTCCAAACTGTATATTCATAATCCCTGAAATAGCATCAATAGGTGCTTCCGAAGATGAATTAAAGGAACAGGGAATAGAATACAAGACTTCCAAATTCATGATGGCAGCAAACGGTAAAGCCCTTTCCTTGGGAGAACCCGACGGACTGGTAAAGGTAATTACTGACATGGATTCAAAACTTTTAGGAGTTCATATATTCGGTGCCCATGCATCGGATATGATCCACGAAGCAATTCTTGCCATAGACAAGGGAATGAACGTAGAAGATATCAAGCAAGTAATGCATGCCCATCCGACACTGCCTGAAGCTTTCTATGAAGCAGTTCTGGGAATTGACGGTATGGCAATCCACATGGTGGATAAAAAGAGAAAGTAGTTCAAAAATCATAAGTCAGACGAAGTTAACCCGGTAGAAATACTGGGTTTCTTCATTTGCTGCAGAACCACTAAAATATTAACCCGCTAACCCCATTCATACAGGCTTTCTGATACATGCCCTCTGATGCAGACCTTTGGTATAGGCTTTTATATACAGATGTCATTCAAACAAAGTGATAAGGTAAGTGATTACACTAATTTTCAGTTCAGTGGCTTAATCTGTTATAATTGATTCTGAACGCAAAAGAAATAACTGTCTGAAATATAAAAATTTTCAAAAAACTATTATGACAAAACTGAGGAACTTAAAATGATAAAACTATGTCTCTTTGATCTTGACGGAACGGTAGCCGATACCAATGCACTGATATTTGATTCTTTCAGGCATACTTTCACACACTACGGTCTGGAAAATGTGACCGATGAGGAAATCTATTCCTTCTTCGGGGAACCCCTTTTCAAATCAATGGAAAGATATGCAGGGGTTGAAGATGCTCCGAACTTTGTACAGGTGTACAGGGAGTACAATGAATTAAAACACGATGATATGATCCTTTCATTCCCTAATGTGGATGAAGTTCTGACTGAACTGAAAAAATTGGGGATAAAGCTAGGAATAGTAACTTCAAAGAGAAGCGAAATGGCTATGAGAAGTATTGAAAGACTGGGACTCACTAAATATTTTGACCTAATCGTAACTCCTGAAGATACTGTAAGGCATAAACCTGAAAAGGACCCGGTGGAGTTTGCAGTAAATCACTTCGGATTAAAACCTTCTGAGACAATTATGGTGGGGGATTCTCCCTATGATCTTATGAGCGGTAAAGCGGCAGGTACTTTCACATGCGGTGTGACATATACAAAAATTGCTGTTCAGAAACTCCTTGATGTGGAACCAACATTTATGATTGATAATCTTAAAGAACTTATCTCTGCCATAAAAATCCTGGGGCTGGGCGACTTCCCGCAGAACAATACTTTGATATAAGGACATAAAAGATTCAAAAGGCTCAAAAAAAAGTAACCCCGGCAGAAAACTGCCGGGGTATTCTTGTATATAGTTCTAAATGTCTATTGATATTTATGTTTTAAGATTTTCGGTGATGATTTAAGTTTCTATAATCTGCTGTCTTTATCACTTTCATCATCAGAGGAATCTTTTATGTCTTCTGTGGGTTCTTCATACACTGATTCTTCATCGTGTTCTGAAACCTGAGACTGGAATACACCTCTATCCATTCTATCTGTTACTGTGGATTCTTTTTCTGTTTCATTGGAATCCCTTAAGATATCTTCCGGTCTTTTCAACTCGCTGATGGTGAAGTTATCATTGAGGTTATCAGGATTATAGGTTTCACTCAATTCTTCGTCGATAAATGAAGGAATATTTTCGGGATTTTCTCCGGGGAAGGATGATATTTCATCGTTTCCTGTTTCTTCAGAGAATTCTGAATCCGATTCAGTTTCTTCTTTTTCAATGTTTCTTTTTAAATCATCAAGGGGATATGAGGTCGGGTTTGTAGGGTGGTGCATCTTCTCCCTGTATTCTTCTTCAACTTCATGCCTTATCTTCTCCCTTACTTTTTTTTCGTAGTCGGAGAGGACTTTTCTTATGCCGTAGTTTTCTTCACGTTCTGTATAGAGGTCATCGCTGTTGAAGGTCTGAAGTGTTCCTTCTGATTCATTTACCTGGAATGGGTATTTCTTCTTTAAGAAGAAATGAATGAAGAGGGCTGCGAGGAATGTGGCAAGGGTTATTATTGTTCCCATCATCAGTCCTCTTGGTGTGAATTTGAACACCAGGCTGTTTTCTCCGGGTTCCAGTACAACTCCTGAAAGGAAACCATTCATCTTCTGGATTTCTGTGGGCTTTCCGTTTACTGTAAGTTTCCATCCTTTATTATAAGGGATGTTGAATACCATTATTCCTTTTTCGTTGTTTTTTACGGTTCCTGTGACGATATTTTTACCCACATGGAGGTTTTCCATATTGTATTTGTTTCTTGCTGCAATGACATCACTGAAGTTTCTTAAATCCACTCTTGAAAGGGTCATGTTGTTGATGTCGAATGTTTTTTCTGAATTCTTCCAGACAAGTTCAGGTTCATTTCCGTTTAATACCCATGTCCAGTCATTGGTGTAGTATACGTAGGCATTGTGTTCGTAGGATTTGAATATCCTCTTTTCGTTCACTGTCTGCTCAAAATCCATCTTGTCTTCAGGTCTTACGTAGTTATGGAGATATACCTGTGAATCATCGTAGGGTTTTGGTACTTTAAACGTCACAAAACCTCCCTTGTTGAATTTTATTTTACCTGAACCTTCTGCATCAAGATTAAGATCAACGCCGTTTAAAAGCATTGTGGAGTCGTTTAAGGGTATATGCTCGGATTCCACGAGCTTTCCTTCTGCAATTCCTTCAACCTGTTTTTCAGTTACTGCGTAATTCAAAAGCTGAAGGTCTCTTTCTGCATATCCTATTTTTTCAATCTGGTCTTCAGGGAAAGTCTCTGTGAACCACATATCCATTCCTACAGAGTTTTTTGATTCAAAGAGATCATAGGAATCATTGCTGTAGACTTTGGTGTATATGGGAGGGGGGTTGTAACCATTCTTATCGGTAACTATGTATCTGACTCCAAGCATTCCTTCAAGATATGCCCTGTCATCCATATTCATGAAGGATGAAAGATATACTATGTTGTGTCTGATGTTGAGTATTCTCTTTATCCAGTAGTGCATGGGCCCGTCGGTCATGGATGAGAAGGTGCTTATCCCGTAGTATCTGTAGTAAGTAGGTGCGTTTTCGTAAGTATTGTTTCTGAATACTGTCCTGTAAAATTCATTGTCATTTGGAACCACCTTTGCCATCACATCATCGAGGTCAGGGGACACCATTTTTTCACTCTCTATGGTTTCCGTATTCATATCGAGTGCCTGGTCATTACCGAGAGCCCTTGAATTGAAGAGAAGAGCTAAAGCAACCATTATTACTACAACCATATCGAGCAGTTTTCTCGTTTCTATCTTTCTTACATAATGCCGTACTGCTATGGAGAGGAATGCCAGAAGGTTTGCTGCCAGTACTACCATGTAGACATCCTTGTCATCGAAACCATTGATAAGATCCCAGCGGTAGAATATCACAGTACCCGTGGCTATAAGAAGAAGCGCCATTGACCAGCCGTTGAAGAAGTTCGGCCGTTTCATCTCGTCTATGAAATCCGCTGTCACATATGCAAACACGAAAATGAGGAGGTAGAACCATCTTTCTGAATAGTAGTTGTTTCCGTTTAAGAAGTATCCGGTCTTCGGTGAACAGTAAAGAAGAAGGGATATCATGAGGAGCATTACTTTTCTGTCAGTTAAATTGCTGGTCCTCCTGTAATTTAAGAAGAGGAAGAGGATGATCAGCATGGGAACTCCAATGGTGGAGTTATTGAAGAAAAGATTTATCGGTAGGTTTTCAAAAAATGCCTTGTCCTGTATCCAGTTGACTGGATTTACCGTTTCAAACCTGTCGAGTTTCAAAAAGGCATAAAGTGCCGGCAGGAATGCAAACATGGAGAGAAGAAGTGCTCCGACACCTATGGCTCCATAGGAGGCAAACTGTCTGAACCAGCTTTTTACTCCATCCCGGAATGTTTTCCCTTCAGGTACTATCATTATTATTACGAAGAATATAAAGAAGATGAAGGTATGGTATCCGAAGTAGTAGTTGTTAATCACCGCGAGGGAAGCGGATATGAGAAGGGGCCAGAAGTTTCTCTTTTTCTGGAATATTCTCATTCCAAGGACCATAAGTGGTACCCATATATATGCATCCGTCATGAAGTCAAAGTAATTTGATGTCCAGAGGTAGTAAAGTCCTCCGCCGTATACCATGGCTGCTGCAAAGGAAGCAAATCTGCTCCTTTTTTCGTATCTTAATAGGATATACATGAAGGACATGAATATTGTCTGCTTGAAGATACTGATAAAGAGCTTTAGGTTGAGTGAATTTTCAAGGGACCATATGGTCTGGGGAAATAGCTTTAAAAACGGAGCTATGAGCCAGATTATGGGAGATGTCGTATAGTAATATGAAAATTCACTGAATATATCCCCACCCATTCCGTAAGACCATGACCAGGTCTGGCCTCCCAGGATGAAATCTTTAATTAGATAGGGAAGGAAGTATATCATCTGTACAGTTGAATCCGTACTCTTTACTCCATAGAGAAACTTTGACTGGAATATATATCCGTGGTCTAAAAGGGCAAAACCTATTAGGAGAAGGAATATTATTATGTCGTAAACATCGAGCCATGGGTCGAGTTTGGAAAGTCTTCCGAAGTTATAAATGGCTCTTCCCGAATTATCCTTCTTGTAGAGTAGTTCAGAAGGTCTTTTGGCTGAGGGTTCCCCGATATCCGTTGATACTTTGTGGCCGTCCACATCAGTCACTGTAACACCGCTTCCTTTATTATTGTTTTTATCCTTATCATTTTTGGTCAGGACAAATTTTGTGAGGAGGAAGGTTATCGGGATTGCAACCACACTTGCAAGGATAGCAGAAGGAAGGTTTGGCCATTTAAGATATTCAATCAGTATCTTCATGTTGAACATGGAGATCAGAAGATTGGGAAGTACAGTAATTGGATATTCCAGATATTTCTTGATGGTAGGCTTCGTCTGGAATGTGATATAGGTATTCAGGAAAAATGATCCTGTCATTGCTAGGAAAAATGCTATGACGTAGGCAACCATGTAGTTTAAATGAAGTACCTGGTAGAATATGAAGTTCCAGAAGGTATGGTGTACAGTATTTATAAGCCCTATTATTATGAATTTTATAAGAGGGAGACTCAGTATATTGTTTTTAAGAAAAGAGACCGGCTGGAAGTTCTTCTTTTCCCTTCCTTTTCCGTTGTCCTTGATTTCAGTCATTTTTTACTCTTCTCCTCCGCCTTCAGTAATATAGTTGTCACCGCTTTTGATTATTCTGTCTGCTTCATAAAAACCATCGGGGCTTTTATTGTCTTTTTCTGATTTGTCTTTATCAATGTTTGTTTCTTGTATGAGAAAATGGGGTCTTTCCTTGACTTCGTAGTAAATCTTTCCTATATATTCCCCCAGTATTCCTATGGATATCAGCTGAACTCCTCCCATGAAGAGAATGGCTGAAATCTGGGTAAAGTAACCGGGTGTTTCAATACCCACCATAAATATCCTTATGAATGAATAGAGGATATACAATAATGCGAGGAAAAGTATCGTGAACCCGAAAAATATGGTGATTCTCAAAGGCTTGTCATTGAAGGACATTATCCCGTCCAGTGCATATGACAAAAGGCTTTTGAAATTCCATTTGGTTTCTCCGGCTTCTCTTTGTACATTCTCGTATTCAATGGTTTTTGATTTGAATCCTATCCAGGAGAATAATCCTTTGGAGAACCGGGTATATTCCTTCATTGATTTCAAAGCATTCAATGCCTTTTCCGAAAGGATTCTGAAATCTCCCACTCCATCCTCAAGACGGACATCGACCATGCTGTTGACCAGCCTGTAGTACATTTTGGAGAAGAATGTACGGCCTTTCTGATCGCCGACCCTGTTACGCCTTGCAATGACCTGGTCATATCCTTTTCTTGATTCTGCAAACATCTGAGGAATGAGTTCAGGGGGATGCTGAAGATCTGAATCAATGATAACTGCATAATTCCCGTCGGCATAGTTTATTCCCGCAAACATTGCAGCTTCCTTGCCGAAGTTTCTTGAAAAGCTTATGTATTTAACCTGCGGGTATCTTTCTGCAGTTTCTCTTATAGCTTCCAAAGTCTTGTCACGGCTTCCGTCATTTATAAAAAGTATTTCGTATTCATAGTCATTTCTGAAGGAATCATCATCCAAAACCCCCGTCACTCTTTCCGTGAGAAGGGCAATGGATTCTTCCTCGTTGTATGCTGGTACTATTACAGTAAGTTTCATACTACACCCCAAAAATTTATTCAAAAAATCTTTAATGTTTATCTTACTCCACCAAAGAATTATATCAGCAATAGATTAATTTATCATTACCAAGGACTTAAAAGCACTTATATCCAATGGGAATCCGGAATAGAAAATACTGAAATAAAGGATAGCTGGCATATTTTCCGCAAAATATTATTTTTTAAATTCAAAATGCTGATTTTATTATTTTGTCTTTCAAGTGAACAGACCACCCGGAATGGGTGGTCTGTATGTGGAACTATTAAATTCTCCGAAGTGAAATTACTCTTTACTGAATATACTATTCTGTTACTTCAGGAGTAGTTACTTCAGGTTCTGTAGTTGCAGGAGCAGCTCCATCTTCTGTAAATTCAATTTCATATTGAGCCTGAGTCACAATTTCTTTTTCAGTTGTAACTTCTTCTTCAGTTGTGATTTCCGCTGCAGTTGTTTCTTCAGAAGCAGGAGCTTCTGTAGTAAGAACTGTAGTTGGAGCTTCAGTTACAGGAGCTACTGTTGTTGCAGGAACTGTTGTCGCAGGAGCAGTTGTAGCTGCTGAAGTTGTAACAGGAACTGTTGTTACTGAGTTTGCTTTCATTGCAGCCATTGCAGGTGTAGTTGAACCTGCATCAGGATTTGCCTTCTTTTCTGCAGTTGTCTTAACAGAAACCATTTCTCCCTTGGCTACTGCAGGTGTTATGACCGGCTTCTGCGGAGCAGGTACATAAGTACTCCATACTGTGAATTTTCCACCGTCAGCCATTGGTTTTGAACCTGGGAAAGCATTTATTGCATCTGCATATGATGCAAATGAATATTCTATGAGAGGTCTTTCGTTTGTCCAGATTACAAATTTGCTTCCTTCAGCCATTGGTGCTTTGTCAGGGAACATATTCTTGAATTCTCTAACAGTGTTGAATGTATATTTTTCAACAGGGAACTGTGTTGTCCAGACATAGAACTTACCATTGTCTGCCATTGGTTCATTGTCAGGGAATGCTTCAATGGCTTCCTTTAGTGTAGCAAATTCGTACTTGGTTAAACCAGCCTTGTCAGTATAAACAACAAAGTATCCATTTTCAGCAAGTGGTCTTAAATTTGGATAAGCATCCATTGCTTCAGCGAGAGTTGCGAAATAGTGAGGAACATTCTCAAATGAAGTCTTTGGAGCTGCAACAGTAGTTACAGTAGGTTCTGCAACTGTAGTT
>JBDHVQ010000026.1:0-14273 GCA_039809845.1 Clostridiaceae bacterium
GTCCTTCACCCTGCATCTTTATTGCAAGATGCTTGATGTTTAAGATAAGTTCAGTTACGTCTTCCTTTACACCTGTTACAGTGGAAAATTCATGGAGGACTCCGTCGATCTTTACAGAATTGGGTGCAACTCCCGGAAGGGATGAGAGGAGGATTCTCCTCAGGGCATTGCCCAGAGTTATTCCGTAGCCTCTTTCAAGGGGTTCAATGACAAACTTACCGTGGGTTCCGTCCTCGTTGATGTCAACCAGCGAAATTTTAGGCTTTTCAATTTCCAGCATTAAAATTAACCCTCCTTATTATAAACGGCAACTTTTATTACGTGAGGGCAACTGATTCTAATCATCCTTCCACATATCACCGTTCTTTTCTTACACATGCCACTTTCAAATATAACATGTATCTTTTACGGAATTGTTATGTAATGTAAATTACATTCTCCTTCTCTTTGGAGGTCTGCATCCGTTGTGTGGAAGCGGTGTAACGTCCTTTATAAGGGTTACTTCAAGGCCCGCCGCCTGGAGGGATCTTATCGCAGCTTCCCTGCCTGAACCCGGTCCCTTTACAAACACTTCGATGCTTCTTAAGCCGTGTTCCATGGCTGCCTTTGCTGCAGTTTCTGCCGCAAGCTGTGCTGCAAAAGGAGTGCTTTTCTTGGATCCCTTGAATCCCAGTGCACCTGATGATGACCAGGCAAGGGCATTTCCGGCTGCATCGGTGATGGTAACTATTGAGTTATTGAATGTGGACTGGATATGAGCCTGGCCATGTTCAATATTCTTACGTTCTCTTCTTTTTCTTGTCTTCTTGACATTTTTTCCTGCTGCCATATTAAACTATCCTCCTTCTTCCTATTTCTTCTTGTTCGCGATTGTCTTCTTCTTGCCTTTTCTTGTCCTCGCGTTGGTCTTTGTTCTCTGACCTCTTACAGGAAGATTTCTTCTGTGTCTCATTCCCCTGTAGCATCCTATTTCAACAAGTCTCTTGATGTTAAGACCGATTTCTCTTCTTAAGTCACCTTCAACTTTTACGTTTTTATTTATATATTCTCTGACTGCGTTGACTTCGTCTTCGGACATGTTCTTTACCCTTGTGTCAGGGTTGACTCCTGTAGCTTCAAGGATTTTCCTCGATGTGGAGATACCGATTCCGAATATGTATGTCAAACCTATTTCCACCCTTTTTTCCTTGGGCAGGTCAATACCAGCGATTCTCGCCATTTTTTATACCTCCGTTGATATCTTGCTTTCTGTTAGCCCTGTTTCTGCTTGTGCTTGGGATTTTCACAGATAACCATTACTTTTCCCTTTCTCTTTATGACTTTGCACTTTTCACAGATAGGCTTTACTGATGGTCTTACTTTCATCTTTATGCCTCCTTATTTGGCTCTCCAGGTTATTCTTCCTTTTTTAAGGTCGTAGGGTGACATTTCAACTGTAACCCTGTCCCCTGGCAGTATCCTTATGTAGTTCATTCTCAGTTTTCCTGATATGTGGGCAGTTATAACGTGCCCTGATTCGAGCTTTACCTGAAATGTTGCATTGGGCAGAGAATCTATTACTTCACCCTGCATTTCAATTACATCATCTTTTGACATCCGGTAATCCATCCTCCTTTATATGACATTTTAAAAAGATTCTTATGGTGTCATCGGGATCTTTGCTATCAAAGGAAACCTTACTGTCAGTTTCCAGAACTTCAAGGTGTACCCTGTTCTTTCTCTTGGGTGCCGTGAAGGGCTTTTTCTTCCCGTCGCTGACTGTAACAAAGTAATCATCTATGACAGATGTGACGATATAGACTTTTCCTTTATCCCGTCCCCTGACGGAAACAACTGCCCTGCCTCTTAGATCTTCCATTGATTTTATATTAATATTGATTACCCCATCTTTTAGAATTTCTAACCAAGCAGCATTAATTCTAATGCAGGCTTATGTGCGGGTTAAAAGTTCCGGTCCGTTTTCTGTCACTGCTACAGTATTTTCATAATGTGCAGACAGTGAACCGTCCCTTGTCTTTACTGTCCAGCCGTCAGGCAGGACATAGACTTCGTACCCTCCCATATTTACCATGGGCTCAATGGCTATAACCATTCCTTCCATAAGCCTCGGACCTCTGCCCGGTGCACCGTAGTTCGGCACATTGGGCATTTCGTGGAGGCTTTTTCCCACACCGTGGCCCACAAAGTCCCTGACCTGTGAGTAGCCGTATCTGTCCGTAAAGGATTCTATCGCGTGGGAAACATCCGTCAGCTTGCTGCCTGCCGTCACTTTCTTAAGTCCCTCAAAGAAGGACCCTTCTGTGACTTCGATCAGTTTACGTGCTTCTTCTGAAACCTTTCCCACCGGAAAGGTCCTTGCAGCGTCCCCGTGCCACCCGTTCTTCTGTACCCCGAGGTCGACGGATATGATATCCCCTTCCTTTAGTACAGTTTTTTCTGACGGTATTCCGTGAATGACCACGTCATTTACGGATGCACATATGGATCCGGGGAATCCCCCGTATCCTTTGAAGGACGGTACCGCACCATGCTTGGTTATAAATTCGTAGGCTGCCCTGTCAAGATCCATTGTGGAAATCCCCGGCCTTATCATCTCTTCCATGAGTTTCAATGCATCGGCTGTAAGACTTCCTGAAATTCTCATCAAGGCAATTTCACTTTTGTTTTTAAGTATTATCATCTGTATCTCCAAGGATTTCCACGATGTCGAGGAATATTCTGTTGATCGGCTGTGTGCCGTCAACACTTCTTAAAATTCCCTTTTCGCCGTAATACCTTATGAGTGGTGCCGTCTGGTCCTCGTATACCTCGAGCCTTTCAAGCACAGTTTCTGTGACATCGTCAGCTCTCTGTATGAGGTTTGTGCCGCAGACATCGCAGATACCCTTTTTAATGGGTGGTTTGTTCTTTGTATGGTAGGTTGCACCACAGGAAGGACAGGATCTTCTCCCCGTCATCCTCTCCAGGATGACTTCCTTCGGCACTTCAATAAGAAGGGCACAGGTAACTTCAGAATTCCTGGATTCCAGAAGCTTATCGAGAAATTCAGCCTGGACAACAGTCCTCGGATATCCATCGAGGAGGTATCCGTCTTTTGCGTCCTCCTCACCGAGCCTTTCGGCTATGAGATCCAAGGTCAGCTGATCAGGTACCAGCTGTCCTGCATCCATATACCTCTTGGCTGTCCTTCCAAGTCTTGTTCCTTCGGAAATATTCTTCCTGAAGATGTCGCCTGTGGATATATGAGGAATTCTGTACTTATTGCTTATGCTCTGTGCCTGGGTTCCCTTTCCGGCCCCCGGTGCACCTAAAAGGACAATCTTCATTTCATACTCCCTGCCGTATGGTGAAGGAATCCTATTTTAAGAATCCCTTGTAGTGTCTTGTCATGAGCTGTGATTCAAGAGTCCTTACAGTATCCAGAGCAACACCTATCATAATGAAAAGGACTGTTCCCCCGAAGTTCATGTGTCCGTATGCGGGATTGAAGAACCTCACCACTATGGGGAATATTGCAATTACAGCTGCAAATATGCCGGCATAGAATGAAACCCTTGAGAGTACCTTTTCTAAGTATTCCTGGGTTGCCTTGCCGGGCTTTATTCCGTTTACGTATCCGCCTGACTTCTGCATGTTTTCTGCCATCTGGTCGGGTTTCATCGTGATTTCAGTATAGAATCCGCAGAAGAACACAACGAGTATTGCATAGAATATCACATACCCTATGGTGTTTCTGTTGAATACCATAAACCATCTCGGATCAGTTGCAAGCATCCTTAAAACTCCGTTGTTGGGGAACATCTGGAGCATTGTAGCCGGAAATTCTATCATTGATGATGCAAAGATGATTGCAATTACGGCTGATGCTGAAATTGATATGGGAAGGTGCTGTGTCTGAGCCTTGGTGACTTTTCCGTTGACCATTCTTCCTGAATACTGTACAGGTATCCTTCTTTCAGCAAGAGAGAAGTATACAACTCCAACGAAGAGAAGGAGGAATACGAGTATAAGAAGAAGTGCTGACAGGGGATCCTGCTGTGATGCATTTCCCATCTGTGCTATTGTCTGTGGAAGTCTTGATATGATATTTATGAAGATAAGAACGGATATACCGTTTCCTATTCCGTACTGTGTAATCTGGTCACCCAGCCACATGAGGAATGATGTTCCGGCAACGAGGAGGAAAACATAGAGGAATATTGCAGCTGTTCCCGTCTTCTGAATGGCTCCTGAATTATGTACCAGTACATATATTCCGTATGCCTGTACGGCTCCGAGTACCATTGCCGCGTATCTCGTCCAGTTCTGTATCTTCTTTCTGCCTTCTTCGCCTTCCTTCTGGAGGTTTTCAAGGGCAGGAATTGCAGTTGTTAAAAGCTGCATTATAATCGATGCATTGATGTAGGGTGTAACTCCGAGGGCAAAAATCGAGAATCTCGACAACGCTCCGCCTGATATCAGGTCGTAGAGTCCGAAGAGGTTTCCGTCCTGTGTAAGCCCTTTGAGTTTTGCAGTATCGACATAGGGTAAAGTGATATTGTTGCCCAGTCTGAATATGAAGACCACAAGGACCATGAAAAGTATCTTTTTCCTTAATTCCTTGGTCTTCCAGGCATTGGCAAATGTATCAAACATTATATCACCTCTGTTTTTCCTCCGGCAGCTTCAATCTTTTCTGAAGCGGTCCTGGAGAACTTCGATGCTTTAACAGTCAGCGCCCTGTCAATGGTACCGTTACCCAGTATCTTCACTCCGTCGAGCTTCTTTGAAATGATACCTCTTTCAAGCATGAGGTCTTCTGTAACTTCTGTGCCCGCTTCAAATATGCTGAGCCTGTCGAGGTTGACTGCGTTGTATTCCTTAGAGAATGGGTTTGTAAATCCTCTCTTTGGAAGCCTTCTGTAAAGAGGCATCTGACCACCTTCGAATCCTGGTCTTACTCCGCCGCCTGACCTTGAGTTCTGGCCCTTTTCACCCTTACCTGAGTTTCTTCCGAGGCCTGAACCAGTACCTCTTCCGAGTCTCTTTCTGGATTTTCTTGATCCTTCCGGAGATTTGAGTTCATGTAATTTCATTCTTGTACACCTCCTCCTGGATTTATTATACTTCTTCTACCTTTATGAGGTATTCTATTCCTTTTATCATACCCTTTATTGCAGGGTTTTCTTCCTTCTCAACGCTCTTGCCTATCTTTTTTAAACCCAAAGCTTCAGCTGTTGCGATGTGGGATTTCTTTCTGCCGATGAGGCTCTTTGTTAATGTGATTTTTAACATGGCTTCCTCCTAACCTTTGATTTCTTCTACAGTCTTGCCCCTGAGTCTTGCAATCTGTTCAGCAGTCCTTAAGTTTGAAAGACCGTTAAGAGTTGCCCTTACCATGTTCCTCGGGTTATTTGAACCCATGGACTTGGCTCTCACGTCTGATATTCCCGCAAGTTCAAGAACGGCTCTGGCAGGACCTCCGGCGATGATACCGGTACCTTCCTTCGCAGGCATTATAAGAACTCTTCCTGTGCCGAATATACCTTCAACCTGGTGGGGAACTGATGTGAAGTCCCTTTCCACTTCTATGAGGTTCTTCTTTGCATCTTCAATGCCTTTTCTTATAGCTTCCGGAACTTCTATGGACTTTCCGGTACCTACGCCCACATGTCCGTTTTCGTCTCCGACAACCACAAGGGCACTGAACCTGAAGTTACGTCCGCCTTTTACGACTTTTGTAACCCTTCCTATCTTAACGACCTTTTCCTTAAGGTCAAGTGTGGATGGATCTATTCTCAACTGATGATACCTCCTATTAGAATTCCAGTCCTGCTTCTCTTGCGGCTTCCGCAAGGGCCTGGACTCTTCCGTGGTAAATGTAGCCGCCTCTGTCAAAAACAACTTTTTCGATTCCGGCTGCCTTTGCCTTTTCTGCTATTTCAGTGCCAACCTTTGAAGCTGCATCCTTATTCCATGATGAACCTTCAAAATCCTTGCCAAGACTTGATGCTGATGCAAGGGTTACTCCCTTTACGTCATCTATAATCTGTGCGTAGATATTCTTTTCTGATCTGTAGACGGAAAGTCTCGGCCTTTCAGAAGTGCCTGTGACTTTTCTTCTCACTCTCACGTGACGTCTTTCTCTTTCAAGCTTTCTGTTGCCTTTATTTAACATCTCGTAAATTCACTCCTTTCTTACTTCTTACCAGTCTTTCCTTCTTTACGTCTTATGTGTTCACCTTCGAACTTGATACCCTTTCCAAGGTATGGTTCAGGTTTTCTCCACTTTCTGATATCGGCAGCCATGTCGCCTACCTTTTCCTTGTCGATTCCCTTTACTATTACTTTGGTGGGAGCCGGTACTTCAAACGTTATACCTTCGAGTGCCTCAACTTCGACAGGATGTGAGAAACCGAGGTTCATCACGAGTTTCTTTCCCTGAACCTGAGCCCTGTAACCGACACCGTTCAATTCAAGTGTCTTCTGGTATCCGTTTGTAACACCTTCAACCATGTTGTTTATGAGGGATCTTGTAAGTCCGTGGAGTGCCCTTTCTTCCTTTTCATCGGAGTTTCTTGTAACGACGATGTTTGAGTCTTCCTGAGCAATATTTATTCTTTCATCAAAGGCCTTTTCGAGCTGTCCCTTTGGTCCTTTCACAGTAACGACGTTTCCGTCCTTGATACTGAAAGTTACACCGCCGGGAATGGCTATAGGCGCTTTACCTATTCTTGACATTGATTAATCCTCCCTTGTAAGTATAACTTCTACCAGATGTAGCAGAGAACTTCTCCGCCAAGACCTAAGTTTCTGGCTTCCTTGTCCGCCACAACACCCTGGGATGTGGAAATAACTGCTGTACCAAGACCGTTTAAAACCTTGGGCACTTCAGTTGACCTGCAGTAAACCCTTAAGCCTGGCTTTGAGATTCTTCTTAAACCTCTTATAACCTTTTCCTTGTCCTGGCCGTACTTTAAATATATCTTCATCATGGGAGCCACACCTTCTGTGTATTCTTCCACGTTTTTTATGTATCCTTCCTGAAGAAGTATGTTGACTACTGCTTTTTTAACCCTTGATGATGGGATTTCAACAACTTCGTGCTTAGCATCGTTTGCGTTTCTGATTCTTGTCAGTAAATCCGCAATAGGATCTGTCATCATAATTTTTATGCCTCCTTATCTTGATATTACCAGCTTGCCTTTCTGACACCTGGTATTTCGCCCTTATATGCAAGTTCCCTGAAGCATATTCTGCAGATTCCGTACTTTTTTAATACAGCGTGGGGTCTTCCGCATATTCTGCACCTTGTGTAGGCTCTGGTGGAGAACTTGGGCTGCTTTTTCCATTTTTCGACCATTGCTTTTTTAGCCAAATCAGTTTCCTCCTAATTCTGAACGAAGGGCATTCCGAGGAATCTTAATAATTCTCTTGCTTCCTCATCAGTCTTCGCAGTTGTTACAAATATTACGTCCATACCCCTTACCTTATCGATTTTATCATATTCGATTTCAGGGAATATGGTCTGTTCCTTGATACCAAGTGAGTAATTTCCCCTTCCGTCAAATGCCTTTGCAGACACTCCGTGGAAATCCCTTACTCTTGGAAGTGCGATGTTTATGAGTTTGTCAGCAAATTCATACATCTTTGCCTTTCTTAAAGTAACCTTTGTTCCTATGGGCATGTTTTCCCTTAGTTTAAAGTTCGCAACGGATTTTCTCGCCCTTGTTATAACAGGCTTCTGTCCTGATATTATGGTGAGGTCATTTACAGCTGCTTCAAGGGTTTTTGAATTTTCCTTGGCTTCGCCCACACCCATGTTGATAACTATCTTTTCAAGTTTAGGTACTTCCATGACGTTCTTGTAACCGAACTTTTCCATCATGTCCTTAACTACTTCACTGCTGTACTTATCCTGAAGTCTTGGCATGTTTTTCCCTCCCCTAGATTATTTCGCCTGTCTTTCTGCAGACTCTTACTTTTGCGCCGTTTTCGTCTATCTTATAGCCTACTTTTACGCCGCTCTTTATTTTATCATTCCAGAGCATAACCTTTGATGCATCGATGGGAGCTTCCATCTTTACTATGCCTGATGGCTGATCTGCCCTTTTCTGTTTCATGTGCTTTGTAACCATGTTAACGCCCTTGACGAGAACCTTGTTCTTTTTGGGGAAAACCTTAAGCACTTCCCTAACTTCTGCCTTCTGGTCCTTAGTGTCTTTAACAACGGATTTGTATTCTCCGGAAATCACTATGACCTTATCATTTTTCTTAATGTGCATTTTATAGTCCTCCCTTATTAAAGAACTTCAGGCGCGAGGGATAGGATCTTCTGGAAGTCCCTGTCTCTTAATTCCCTTGCAACGGGCCCGAATATACGTGTTCCCCTTGGGTTCTTGTCGTCTTTTATGATAACTGCTGCATTTTCGTCAAATCTCATGGATGTGCCGTCTTCACGTCTTACACCCTTAACAGATCTTACTATGACAGCCTTTACTACATCACCCTTTTTAACAACTCCGCCGGGTGTTGCGCTTTTAACGCTGGCAACGATGGTGTCGCCTATATTTCCATATCTTCTTCCAGATCCGCCCACAACCCTGATGCACATTATTACTCTTGCACCTGAATTATCGGCAACCTTTAAAAGAGATTGCTGCTGAATCATTGTTAGCCTCCTTTAAAGACCCTACTTGGCCTTTTCTACTATTTCGACCAGTCTCCAGTTTTTGTCCTTTGACAAAGGTCTTGTTTCCATAATAAGGACTCTGTCGTTAATTTCTGCTATGTTGTTTTCGTCGTGAGCCTTGTATTTTGTGGTTCTGTTTACAGTCTTTCCGTAGAGGGGATGTCTTACCTTTGTTTCTATTGCAACTACGATGGTCTTGTCCATCTTGTCAGAAACAACCCTGCCCACAAATGTCCTTCTGAGCTTTCTCTTTTCGGATGTATTTTCTGTATTTTCACTGATTTCAGTATTTACATTCTTGTTTTCTTCCATTTGTTATAGACCTCCTTTCAATGATTATCTGCTTTCGGAGATTTCCTGTTCTCTCATAACTGTCTTTATCTGCGCTATCGACTTTTTAACTTCCCTGATTCTCATGGGGTTTTCAAGCTGGCCTGTTGAAAGCTGGAATCTTAAGTTGAAAAGTTCCCTCTTGAGTTCCATAAGTCTTGCTGAAAGATCTTCGGAACTGTTCTTTTTTATTTCATTAAGTTCTCTTACTTTCATTATTCTTCACCACCCATTTCCTCAAAGTCTTTTCTTGTAACGAATTTGGTGGATACAGGCAGCTTGTGGGCTGCAAGTCTCATCGCTTCCCTGGCTACGTCTTCTCCTACACCGGCAAGTTCAAATAAGACTCTGCCCGGCTTTATAACAGCTACCCAGTATTCCACTGAACCTTTACCTGAACCCATTCTTGTTTCTGCTGGCTTTTCAGTTATCGGCTTGTCAGGGAAAACCTTGATCCACTGCTTTCCACCTCTTTTTATATATCTGTTTATAGCAATTCTGGCAGCTTCTATCTGGTTGGATGAAAGCCATCCGCACTCAGTAGCCTGAAGACCGTAGTCTCCGTAAGCGATAAAGTTACCTCTTGTAGCCTTACCCCTCATATTGCCCTTCTGCTGTTTTCTGTGCTTTACTCTTTTAGGCATTAACATGATAAGATATCCTCCTTTCTAAGATGCTCTTAGGCCATCTCTTCCTTGTTCTTCTTCACGGGAAGGATTTCGCCCTTATAAACCCATACCTTGACACCGATCTTACCGTAGATTGTGTCTGCTTCTGCAAATCCGTATTCGATGTCAGCCCTTATTGTCTGAAGGGGAATTGTTCCTTCATGGTAAGTCTCGCTCCTTGCGATTTCCGCACCGCCGAGTCTTCCTGAACACATGGTCTTTACACCCTTTACGTCGCGCATCTTCATCGCTCTCTGGATTGTCTGCTTCATCGCTCTTCTGAAGGATATTCTCTTTTCAAGCTGAGCTGCTATGTTTTCCGCCATGAGCTGTGCGTTGGAATCAACCTGTCTTACTTCAACGATGTTTAAAAGTACATTTTTGTCAGGAACAAGTGCGTTGATTTCCTTCTTTAAGCTTTCAATGCCCGCTCCGCCCTTACCTATTACAAGGCCCGGCTTTGCCGCGAATATGTTGAGCTTTATTCTCTTTGCTGCCCTTTCGATTTCAATTCTTGAAATACCGGCAGTGTAGAGCTTCTTTTTTACAAATTCCCTGATTTTATTGTCTTCAACTATATAATCTGCAAAATTCTTCTTGTCTGCATACCATCTTGCATCCCAGTCTTTGATTATTCCGACTCTGAACCCATGAGGATTAACTTTCTGTCCCACTCGGCAATACCTCCTATTGTCTCTCAGCCACTACTACAGTGATATGGCTTGTTCTCTTCATTATGGAGAATGCCCTACCCTGCGCATGGGGCTGGAATCTTTTGATGATCGGACCTGCACCTACGTGACATTCAGTAACATAGAGTGTATCTTCGTCCAGGTCGAAGTTGTTGACTGCGTTTGCTGCTGCTGATTTCAATACCTTGGATACCACAACTGCCGCATCCTTGGGAGTGAACTTTAAGATGGCCATGGCTTCTTCAACGTTCTTTCCTCTTATGAGGTCGAGAACTATGTTTACTTTCATGGGGCTCATCCTTATATATCTTGCAACGGCCTTTGCTGTAGTTCTTTCAGCGGCCTTTCTCTTTTCTTCTCTTATTTCAGCCTTCTGTTCAAAGGTTAAATTAACTTTTTCCTTCTTCTGGGCAAGTTTCTTTTCAGCCTTTTCAGCAAGGGCCTTCTTCTTGTCCGCCTTCTTCTGTGCTCTTTTTGCGGCTGATGCCTTCTTTTTGTCATCATTTACTGAAGTCTTTGGTGTTTCCTTGACTTCAGGAGCCGTTTCCTTTTCTGTTCCGGCAGTTTCAGGAACAGGAGTCTCAGAAGGAACTTCATTCAAATTCTTTTCGTCCAGCATTTATGGTCCTCCTTTTTCCTATCTTACCTTGGATTTCTTTTCGGTCACATGACCCTTGTATGTCCTTGTAAAAGCAAATTCACCGAGCTTGTGGCCTACCATATCTTCTGATACGTATACAGGAATGTGCTTTCTTCCGTCATGAACGGCAATTGTATGACCGATCATTTCAGGGAATATTGTCGATGATCTGGACCATGTCTTTACGACTTTCTTTTCTCCCTTATCATTCATAGCTTCTATCTGTTTCATGAGACCTGCGTGTACGAAAGGTCCCTTTTTAATTGATCTGCTCAAGTTTTTTCCTCCCTCCGAGAATTTGGTTCGGGGAATGACAAGTAGAAATTACTTGTCGTTCCTTCTCTTGATGATTAGTCTGTCAGAGTATTTCTTGGTCTTTCTTGTCTTGTAACCAAGTGCAGGCTTACCCCATGGAGTAAGTGGTCCAGGTCTACCGATCGGTGTTCTACCTTCACCACCACCGTGCGGATGGTCGTTCGGGTTCATTACAGAACCTCTGACTGTAGGCCTTACACCCATTCTTCTTACTCTTCCGGCATTACCGTAGTTCAAGATTTCATGTGTAGTGTTTGATACTGTGCCTATTGTAGCCTTACATTCAATTCTCACATATCTCATTTCGCCTGAGGGAAGTCTTAATGTTGCGTAGTCGCCTTCCTTCGCCATAAGCTGAGCTGATGCTCCGGCAGATCTTACCATCTGTCCGCCCTTGCCCTTCTGGATTTCGATGTTGTGGATAACTGTACCAACGGGAATGTTCTTTAAGGGAAGTGCATTTCCGGGCTTTATGTCAGCGCCTTCACCGGCTTCGATCTTATCTCCGACCTTTAATCCTACGGGAGCAAGTATATATCTCTTTTCACCGTCTGCATAAACGATAAGTGATATGTATGCTGTCCTGTTCGGATCGTATTCTATTGTAGCGACTCTTCCGGGTATTCCGTCCTTGTCTCTTTTAAAATCTATTATTCTGTATTTCTGCTTGTGTCCGCCGCCCACGTGCCTTACGGTAATCTTACCCTGGGCATTTCTTCCGCCTGACTTCTTCTTTGTTACAAGAAGTGACTTTTCCGGTTTGTTCGTTGTTATTTCTTCGAACGTCGGCATTGTCATATGTCTTCTGGAAGGAGTCGTCGGTCTGAATCCTCTAACTGCCATTTTTTAATTCCTCCAAGAATCAGTATTTGTTTTCTGGCTTACCTGCCAATATTTTGTGAATTTCTACTGAAGATATACTCTGATAATTCAAAAGACTTAGACTTCTGAACTAGTTCATATCCTCAAAGAATTCAATTCCCTTAGAATCTTCTGTAAGGGTTATTGTAGCTCTCTTGGTGTCCGGCTTCTTGCCTGTATGCACTCCGACTCTCTTGTTCTTTCCGAGTCTTTTCTGTGTCTTTACAGATGCAACCTGAACTCCGAAAACTTCTTCCACTGCTGATTTTATAGTTGTCTTGTCAGCCTTTAAATCAACGATGAAAGTGTACTTTCTGGCTTCCATGCCGTTCATGGACTTTTCTGTTATAACAGGCTTTCTTATTATGTCATAGCTTGTCATTTTCATTATGCGTACACCTCCTCGATTTTCTTCACTGCATCCTTTGTAAGGATAAGTGTGTCATATTTCATGATGTCATACACATTGATGTTGTTTGATGGAACCATTGAAACACCGGGGATGTTTCTTGCAGATCTCCATGCGTTCTGGTTTGATTCACCGGTAACGATAAGTGCCTTTTTGACATCCATGTTTTTAAGCATTCCGACTATTGTCTTTGTCTTGGGTGCATCCATCACTATGTCTTCAAGGATCATTACACTGTTGTCCTTAACCTTTGAAGATAAAGCTGATTTCATGGCCACAATCTTCATTGACTTTGGAATGGACATTCTGTAGCTTCTGGGCTTTGGTGCGAATACTATACCACCCTTAACCCACTGTGGTGACCTTGTGGAACCCTGCCTTGCCTGGCCTGTTCCCTTCTGTCTCCATGGCTTCCTTCCGCCTCCGGATACTTCAGCCCTGGTCTTTGCATTCTGTGTTCCCTGTCTTCTGTTTGCAAGAAGAGCGAGAACCATCTGATGGATAACAGGTTCATTTACCGGAAATCCGAATACTTTTTCATTTAATTCGAATTCACCGTTTTTCCTGCCTTCCAGGTTATATAATTCTACTTTCGGCATTTTTTAGTCCTCCTTTCCTAGGCCTTGACGCTGTTTCTTATAACGACTGTTCCCTTGTTCGGTCCCGGGATTCCGCCTTTAATAAGAATTACGTTCTTCTCGGGCATAACCCTTACTATTTCAAGGTTAAGAACTGTAGTGTTTACATTACCCATGTGTCCGGGCATCTTCCTGTTCTTGAATGTCCTTGAAGGATCTGATGAAGCACCCTGTGAACCGGGAGCCCTGTGGAATTTAGAACCGTGTGTTTCAGGACCTCTCTGGAAGTTCCATCTCTTTATGACACCGGCAAATCCCTTACCCTTGCTCACGCCGGAAACGTCGACCTTGTCTCCTGCTTCAAATACATCTACTTTTATTTCATCTGCCACATTCATTCCGCTGATGTCGTCGAATTTGAATTCCTTGAGGATTCTCTTAGGTTCAACCCCTGCCTTTGCAAATGTACCCTGCCTTGGCTTGTTTACGAGGTTTTTCCTTATTTCGCCGAAACCTACCTGAACTGCATTGTAGCCTTCATTTTCTTCTGTCTTTATCTGTACAACCACATTGGGGGTGGCTTCAACAACTGTTACGGGAACCATCCTGCCCTTTTCATCAAAGATCTGGGTCATACCGATCTTTTTTCCGATTATTGCCTTATTCATTTTTTCCTCCTGTAATCTCAGCGGATCGCATAAACTTTATCCATGCGGTCATAATGATCTGAGAGTATCATTGTCAAAGCTTAAAGCTTTATTTCGATATCAACGCCTGCAGGTAAATCAAGTCTCATAAGAGAATCAACAGTCTTTGCTGTCGGATTGATTATATCAATCAGTCTCTTGTGCGTTCTGATTTCAAACTGCTCTCTGGAATCCTTGTACTTGTGAACCGCTCTCAGGATTGTTATTATCTCCTTGTCTGTGGGCAGTGGAACCGGTCCTACGACCTTCGCACCTGAACCCTTTGCGGTGTCAACAATTTTCTCAGCACTCTGATCCAGTAAGCTGTGATCAAAAGCCTTAAGTCTGATTCTGATTTTCTGAGCTGCCATCTTCGCTACCTCCTTCTTTTCATGTACGTAAACTTCGACGCACAACAGTGGA
>JBDHVQ010000027.1:0-13947 GCA_039809845.1 Clostridiaceae bacterium
ACTACAGAGAAAAATGCAGAATACTTCTTCAGTCAGTTATATGGCAGATCAATATGTTTATTAAGTCAGGATACAGATTTTCAGGGATAATTGGAATAAATGAAAGTCCCAGCTGTTCCTTAACGGGAAGACAAGGGGTTTTCATGGAAGAACTTATGAAAATGCTTGAAAGCAGTCACATTCCAATAAATTTATTTGAAATACCTGTAAATTATTCTGAAGAAAATGATAATGAAACTGTACGCAGAAATTAAGAGAATTCCTTGGAGGAGAAAATGGGAAATAATAACAACAGCGACACAAGAATCCTTGTAATTGCCGCACTGGCAACTGCCATTAATGTAATAATCGGTGATCTTGTCGCACTACTTAATATTCCTCTCCTTTACCTTGATACTCTGGGAACAATTTTTGCAGGGGCAGCTTTCGGACCATTCTGGGGTGCTGTTGTAGGTCTTACTACAAACCTTATTATGGGAGTTACTACTTCTCCCACTGCAATCCCGTTTGGTCTTGTGAATATCGCAGTTGGTATTATAGCGGGACTTATAGCGAAAAAAGGATTTACCATTATAAAGGCTTTAATCACTGGATTAATTTTGTCTGTTGTTGCACCTTTGATCGGAACCCCGATAAGGCTTTATCTTTTTGGTGGTTTTACCGGTTCAGGAGCTGATATTCTGATCTCAAGCCTTAGAGCGGCAGGACAGGAAATATTTGCTTCAACTTTTATCGGAGTTGTTGTCAGTAATTTCGTTGATAAAATTATTTCCTCTTTAATTGTATACTTCATTCTCGTAAGGCTTCCTATAAAATACAAGCCAAATACAATTGGCTCCAATTAATAAATTTGAAAAAGTTAAAAATAAATCGCAGCATTAAATTACTTCTTTTTTTATTTCTTCAAAGTTAAGGATTTTCCACATTAAGTTAAAAACCAGAGTATCTTTATTTATATACCCCTGAAAGATGCTCTGGTATTTTTAACTGTTTTTTCTGCGGTAGGATCAGAAAGAAATATTCACACGGAATCATTTAAATTCCATTCACTGTTCTCATATGAATTTTCTTTAACAGATTTTATTATCTTGTGAATACGAATTTATCCTTTTTAGACAGAAGTTTTTTGAATTCATAGCCGTCCAAGTCAAATTCTTTCAGTTCCTCAGGGTCTTTTATGGTATTCTTTGCCATATAACGTGCCATAAGGCCAAGGGCATTTTTTGAAAAAAGTGCAATCTGGACAAATTTACCTTTTCTTTTTTCGAGGAATTCTATATCGATTACTCTTACCTTCTGGTTTTTAAGATTGAGTACTTTTGAATATTCCTTTGAAGCAAGATTTATTATTGTATCGGTTCCCGTTTCTTTAAGAAGTTTTTTTATTACCCTTCCGTCCCAGAATTCATATAGGTTGTTGAAATCTTCGGTCTTTAGTTTTGTTCCCATTTCGAGTCTGTAGGGAGCTATGCAATCAGTAAACCGCAGAAACCCATATAGACCTGAAAGTATAAAAATATGCTTTTGTCCGTATTCCATTTCTTCAGAGGTAAAATCTGAAGCTCCGACATTTTTCCAGACATCTCCTGCAAAAATAAGTGAAGCTGGATATTTTTCAGATTTGGTGAAATTCCTGAATCTTAAGAAATTCAGTTCTGCAAGATTTTCTGAAATACCCATGAGGTCCATAAGTTGGGGTACTGTATATTTTTTTAAAATCCTTACAAGTTTTGCAGCATCTTTTTTAAAAAGCGGTTCAGTTATTTTTCCACTGTAATTTATTTTTTCGTTCAGTGTCTTAGACGGTGAAAGTACAGCTATAATATATTTCCTCCTTATATTCATTCATATCAGTATAACATCAGGGAGGACGAAATCCGGCAATAAAAGGGTAACCTTATAATTGTAAAATATATATTAAATATTTATGGTCGGTTTACGTTGTACAGAATGAGTTATTTTCCTATAATTAGAGAGTAGAAAATTGAGGAGGGGCACAATGAACAATATAGATCAGACGGCAGTAAGCACCATAAGACTTCTTTCAGCGGAGGCTGTACAGAAGGCAAATTCCGGGCATCCCGGAATGCCCATGGGAGCTGCACCCATGGCATACACACTTTTCAAGAATTTCCTTAAGTTCAATCCGTACGATACAGAATGGGACAACAGGGACAGGTTTATATTATCTGCAGGACACGGTTCCATGCTTTTATATTCACTTTTCCATCTCTTTGGTGAGGATATCACCATGGAAGACATCAAAAATTTCAGACAGTGGGGCTCAAAGACTCCGGGACATCCTGAATACGGCCATACAAAGGGTGTTGAAATGACAACAGGTCCTCTCGGACAGGGAATTTCGTCTGCAGTAGGATTTGCAATGGCAGAAACAATCCTCGCCGATAAATTCAACAGGGATAACTTTAAAATGGTAGACCACTATACCTATGCGATAGTAGGTGACGGCTGTCTCATGGAAGGAATAAGCTCTGAAGCTTCTTCACTTGCAGGACATATGAAGCTCGGAAAGCTCATAGTTCTCTACGATGATAATGCTATTACTATTGATGGTGGAACTGACATAGCCTTTTCCGAAGATGTTTCAATGAGATATAAGTCATACGGCTGGCAGGTCCTTACAGTTACTGACGGCAATGACATGGAAGCCATAGAAAAGGCAATAGCCTCTGCAAAGAGGGTCAAGGATAAACCGACTCTTATTAAGATAAAGACAGTGATAGGCTTTGGAAGCCCCAATAAGTCCGGTACTTCAGGTGCCCACGGATCACCCCTCGGTGCGGATGAAATACTCCTTGTAAGGGAAGGCTATAAATTCAGCCACGAGCCCTTCACAGTACCTGAAGAAGTATGCTCAATGATGGAAGAAGTCAAGGAAAAGAAGAAAAAGGCATCTGATTCATGGATGAGGATGAAAAAGAAATATGCAGCCCAGTACCCTGAACTCAATGAAGAATACGAACAGTGGATGAGGGGCAAACTTTTAAAAGACGTGGATGTGGAAGGACTTTATAAAACAGATAAGGAAAAGATGTCCACAAGAAATGCGTCCGGCGCAATCCTCAATAAACTCGCAGGGGAAGTTAAAAATCTCGTAGGAGGATCCGCTGACCTTGCAGCTTCAAATATAACTTATATGAAAGAACTGGGAGATTTTTCCCATTCACTTCATTCAGGAAGAAATATAAGATACGGAGTCAGGGAACATGCCATGGCAGCTATTACCAATGGTCTTACCCTCCACGGCGGACTCAAGGCATACTGCTCCACATTCCTCATATTCAGCGACTACTTAAGACCGTCATTAAGGCTCTCAGCGCTCATGGGAATAGACCCGATGTATATATTTACCCACGATTCAGTTGCAGTCGGCGAAGACGGCCCGACCCATCAGCCTATAGAACAGCTTGCATCCATCGAAATGATCCCTGAAACACTGGTGTTCAGACCATGTGATTACAAGGAAACTGCAGCGGCATGGATAAAAGCCATGGAAATAAGAAACAGGCCCATGATATTCGCCCTCTCAAGGCAGGATCTTCCTGTTTATAAGGAAACAGGAAAGGGAGCTGAAAGAGGCGGATATATCCTTATTAAAGAAACCAAGACAGAACCGGATGTTATCCTCATGGGTTCAGGTTCAGAAATAGAACAGCTCGTAAAGGCAAGGGAAATACTTCTTAAAGAGGGCACTGATGCAAGAGTTGTTTCAATACCATGCAAGAAGCTCTTTGACGAACAGGAAGACAGCTACAGGGAATCAGTCCTTCCAAAATCCTGCAAGGTGAGACTTGCCATGGAAGCCGGCGTCGGTTACATGTGGGACAAGTACCTGGGTAAAAAGGGTGAATTCATCGGCATAGACAGATTCGGCGCTTCAGCTCCCGGAAATGTTGTTCTTAAGGAATACGGTATTACAACTGAGCATGTAGTTCAAAAAGTAAGGGAAATGGTAAGATAATTTTCCCGGACATATACTATGAATCCAAAATTTTTTAAAACCTTGATTAAACAATAAAAGAGAGCGCGGCCCGAAAAACTGTTTTTCCGGCCGTGCTTTTCTGACTGTGTCATTCTGTATCATTTTTAAGATGATTGCGGTCAGTCAAAAAAATCCCGGAAGGATTGAAACATCCGGGATCTTTTAAATCGTTGGTACGTAGTTGTTTTGTAATTGCTTATTGAATTACTGCTGGGTTGTTGTCTGGACCGGTTCAATTATTCCGCCGCCCTGGTTGTTCCCATCAGGGTTTTCAGGACCTGGTACTGTTTCTCCGGGTTGCGTATCGTGTGGCTGTGTAGTTTGGGCCTGGGTAGTCTGCGGTGTTTCAGTGACATATTCCGGCTGTGGTACATATTCAGGTTCAGGAGGTGGAGCAGTGTAGATTTCAGTTGCCCTCGGATTTCCCTGCATGTCCATCACATATTCCCACAGGCTCTTTGGTAGTACGTACTGCTGGTCTTCCAGAGTAACTTCCGGTTCATAGAACCTCGTTATGTATATCTTTGAACTCTTCAGGGACTGCGGTGTATTGATTCCTGCAACCTGTCCCGTTGATCTGTTCATTGACACTGCCACATGGACTGTATCAAATGTTGTTGGTATCCTGTCGGTGAAGAACCACTCTTCTATGGTCCTGTCGCCTCTTGGGTCCATCCTCGTAAGATCTGTAGGAAGTGTACCTGAATCGTGGGATACTGCAACCTTTACTATATCATTCGGTATCGGTATTTCCCTGGGTTCGAGGCCTTTATGCATTTCTTCCATGATCTTTGACCATACTGGGATTGTTCCCATACGTGAACTTAATCTGTCGCCTGTTTCACGGTCAATGAGGGTCTGATGGTCGTCGGCTCCCACCATTACAGCACATGAGTAATAGGGAGTTGTTCCTGAGAACCAGACTTCCTTGTTTTCTTCTGTTGTTCCTGTCTTTCCTGCTATGGGGAACTTATCCGAGAAGAGAAGATCCTGGTTTTCCTTTGCCACATCTTTTAATATATCCCACATGATGTAGGCTGTGCCTGGCTGGATTATCTGTGTTCCGTTATTTTCCGGGGTATTTTCAAGAATAACCCTTCCGGTTCCGTCAACGACTTTTGAATAGAATACCGGCCTCTGTCTTACACCGCCGTTTGCAAAAGTACCGAAGGCCGATGCCATTATCATCGGGTTACCTCCGTCCTCTCCGTTTACACTGGGATACTGACCCAGTGCATACATTGAAAGGCCCCTGTATTCTTCAGGAGGAAGTACCAGTCCGAACCTCTGGGCATAGTCTTCTGCCACGGGCATCCCTATGGACATTACACCCTTTATTGCAACGAGGTTTGAGGATACTCTGAGAGCATCTCTTGCATTGATGTATCCCTTCCAGGAACCGTATGCATTACCCGGTATTGTGGGGTCTTCTGCTGCTGTTTCATCTCCGTCAAAATAATCGAGTCTTTGTTCCCTTGTAAGGGGTGAGTCTTCAAAAACCGAAGCTGCATCAAATATCCTCTGGTCTATGCCAGCTGCAAATATTGTAAGTGGTTTTGTGGCAGATCCCACGGCTCTTAAAAAGTTATAGGATGTCGCCCTGTTGGCAGCTCCTGCCACCATCTCTTCGCCTCTTCCGCCGACAACCACCTTGACATAACCTGTTGAAGGTTCAATTACAGCAGCTGCAGCCTGGGGCTGTATGATACCGTTGGGTCCCACATATTCCTGGAACCTGAAGGTTTCAGGGTCATTGAACATGTCCTGGATTTTCTGCTGTTTTTCAACGTTCAGTGTGGTGTATACCTTATATCCACCTGTGGCAAACTTTGCCTGTGCTTCTTCAGGTGTGATGGAAAGTTTTGCCGCAAGGTCATTGACAACCTGGTCAACTGCAGGCCTTGTAAAGAATTCATAGGCATAGGTGTCATTTTCAACAAGGGGAGTTTCCTTGAATGGAATCCTTCCCTCTCTTACAATCTTTGAATTTTCATCGTACTGTTCCTGGGTTATATATCCGTTTTTAAGCATCTGGCCTAAAACAACCAGTGTCCTGTTGAGATAATATTCGGGATTTGCCTTGTTTTCATCGGAGAAGGCATAAAGATCCGATGGGGAAGTCGGTACCCCTGCAAGGTATGCCGCTTCAATGAGGGTGAGGTCTTTTGCTGATTTTCCGAAGTACTGCCTTGCCGCAGCTTCTATACCATAAGCACGGCCGCCGAGGAATATGCTGTTTAAGTAAGTCTCAAGGATTTTGTCCTTCGGCACCTTTTTTTCAATCTGAAGTGCCATGTACATTTCCTGGATCTTTCTTTTTTCTTCCTTGTCCGTATAGAGGAATATGCTCTTTACGAGCTGCTGGGTGAGCGTTGATCCACCCTGGTCAAAATTTCCCCCGGTGAGTTTCCCATAGAGGTAGCGGAGTGTAACGACGATGGTTCTTTTATAGTCCACACCATGGTGGTCATAGAACCTTTCATCTTCGGTTGCGACAAAAGCATCCTTTGTAATCTGCGATACATCCTCAAGTTTTACAGGGAATCTTATTTCCCATGTCTTTACGGTATCTATCTGCCTTCCGGCATCGTCTAAAAGGACACTCTGGCTGGTCATTGAAAGGAATTTTTCAAGATCCACTTCAGGGGCACTCTTAGCTATTTCAAGTATTTTAGAGCCTGAAACTATCCCTGCTGCAAAAACCCCGAGCATCACGACGATGATAAGGGCTTTTAAAACCTTGGACACCACAGTGAACCCGGTATGTTTTGAGTAGGTCTTCCTGGCTGTTTTTTTAACTCTTGCCATGTGTTTATGGTACCTCCCATAGGTTAAAAAACTTTACGTTTAAAATTATAACATAAAAAAAGCATGTCAAATTAACATGCCTATTATACATCAGTACATTAAAACCCCTTTAAAAAGAAATCTCGGAATTATAAAAGACTTTCAGTTCAGTCATTATTAGCAGACTGAATGCATTTTCAAAAGCATTACACTATATATTTGATAGAATGGATATCAATAATATTAAAACAAGAAGGAGTTCTCCTCATAAAATTATCAGCTGGAACTGTAATGGAACACTCAAAAAGAAATTGGACTATCTTTTAAATTTAGACGGCGATATTTATGTCGTACAGGAATGCGGGGATTTATCAAAGAACGAATTCATCAGGAAGAATTATAACTATCATTGGTCCGGAGAAAATAAAAACAAAGGTATAGGAATCTTTTCAAAACCTCATATAAAACTGGAGCTTTTGAACTGGGAAAACCGGATTTTCAAGGAGTATCTCCCTGTACTGGTCAATGGAAAGTTTATACTCCTTGGGGTTTGGGCCTGTGATCCATATATATTCTCGCTTTACAGTTATTATCTCGTCAACAGGACATATTTCAATAAAAATATGATAATAACAGGAGATTTCAACAGTAACAGTATCTGGGATAAAGAATACAAGGCAGCAAGCCATACCAATCTTATGAATGAGTGGGATAAGCTCGGACTGAAGTCCTGCTACCATCTCAAAACTTCAGAAGAGCCAGGCTTTGAAACAGATTATACTTTTTATATGTACAGAAAAGAACTGAAAAAATACCATATTGACTATTCATTCTGCAGAGAAGAGATATTCAGGGATTTCACTATATACAGAGATAGTGAAAGTCTTTCATATTCAGATCATTTCCCGATAATTCTTGATGTTGACCTGGAATAATATCCTCAATAATAAAATTATCTTCAGGCAAAATATTCAGATATAATTTGAATTCTCAGGGTTTTCCAAAACATACTTCTTCGGAAAACCATTCAAGATATAAAAGCGTGAATGAAAATGAATGATAATCTTAAGAGAAAACAGGAAGGATAGCCTCTTTCGCTGTCCTTCAATCAATTTTATGTGTTTTTTTTATTCCCAGTTGAATATATATGGGATATTCCTGTAGTAGTCACCGTAGTTCAAGCCGTACCCTACGACAAAGACATCTTCGATGGTAAAGCAGCAATAGTCGGGAGAAAGTCCTTCAACCTTTCTCCTCGATGGCTTGTCGAGAAGAGTTATACTTTTTACTGATGCTGCACCCTTATTTCTGACGTGCTTTAGAATAAAGTCCATGGTGTAGCCCATATCCATGATGTCATCGGCAATAAGTACATCCCAGCCTTCTATATTGTCCGGAATATCCGAAATTATTTCGACATTTCCCATGGATTCCTCGGAATGACCGTAGGAAGATGTGGTCATGAAACCTATTTTTACCGGAAGGTCAATTGCTCTTACAAGGTCAGCTGTAAATATAAAACTTCCTCTTAAAAGAGAGAGTATATATAGTTTTCTGCCCTTATATTCCTCACTTATCCTCTTTCCTATTTCCCTGATGCTGTCCCTTATCTCTTCTTCTGTTATGAGAATATTCCTGTTTCTGCCTTCCATATTAAAACCACCGTTCATTTACATATTATCAGTAATCATATAAAATTTAACATGACAAGTCAAGAATAAGGCAGGTGAAAGCTGTGATACACGGCAATACAGACGGAATAAGAAATACCGTCTTGGAACTCCTTGAAGGGGTTTACAATATAAAATCGATGAAATATGAAATTGCCCCCAGGGAAATAATAGAAATAATTTCTGAAGTTACAGAAAGAACCGGGAGGGAAGTTTCGGTTGTAATAGACAGAAGGGGCAATGTGACTGAAGCGGTGATAGGGGATTCGTCCTCCGTTTCACTTCCTCTTATCGATGCAGGGGAAAAGAAGCTTTCGGGAAAAAGGATAATACACACCCATCCTTCCGGTGTATCAAGACTCTCAGCCCTTGATATCTCGGCTCTTTTAAAACTGAAACTCGATGCAATTGCAGCAGTATCTGTAAATCAGGGTGAAGAAAGAAAAGTAACCATTGGTTTTACCACGGTCATGAATGATATGATATCTGCCGAAACAACGGGAGAACTGACAGTTGATGAAGCACTGTCAGTAAATATCGCTGACAGGGTAAAATACAACGAAGAACTCATAAGGGATTCATCTGCAGGTGAAAGCACTGAAGAGACGGCTCTCCTTGTAGGTATAGAATCTGAAAAGTCGCTTGAAGAACTTAAGGAACTTGCAAAGGCTGCGGGAATAAATGTATCCCAGAGTGTCCTTCAGAAAAAGGATCATCCTGACAATGCATATTATTTAGGTTCCGGTAAACTCGATGAACTGTCCGCCCTCTGTCAGCTTACAGGGTCAGATGTGATAATCGCAGACGATGAGCTGTCAGGAATCCAGATCAAGAACATGGAAGATATGACAGGTGTCAAGGTAATAGACAGGACGACACTGATCCTCGAGATATTTTCAAGAAGGGCAAGGTCCAGGGAATCAAAGCTTCAGATTGAACTTGCACAGTTAAAGTACAGGATGAACCGCCTCATGGGTATGGGAGCTGTAATGAGCCGTACCGGGGGAGGAATCGGTACAAGGGGCCCCGGTGAAACAAAACTTGAAACAGACAGAAGAAAGATAAGGGAAAGATTCCACGACTTATCTGAAGAACTTAAAGGAATAACAAAAATAAGAGCCACACAGAGGGAAAACCGCCACAGGAATGAACTTCCCCAGGTTGCCATCGTGGGTTACACAAATTCAGGAAAAAGTACTCTCAGGAATAAACTTGCTGAAATCTCTCCGAGGGATACGGTGGCAAAGGAAAAGGTATTTGAAGCTGATATGCTCTTTGCAACATTGGATACTACGACAAGGGCCATAGAACTTCCCGACAAAAGGGTTATAGCACTTACAGATACAGTCGGTTTTATAAGAAAGCTTCCCCATGACCTCGTTGAAGCATTCAAATCCACCCTTGAAGAAGTGATTTACGCAGATATTCTGATTCACGTCTGCGATATAACTTCCCCGGAAATAATGGACCAGGTTCTTGCGGTAGAGAAAGTGCTGGGAAGCCTCGGGGCAGTCAACAAGCCCATTACAGTTGCACTCAATAAGGCCGATATGTCAGCTTTTGAGGGTGTTGAAGAAGTACTGGAATACTACAAAGTAAAAGCACCTGTCATTGAAATTTCAGCCCTTACAGGACTGAATCTTGATAAACTCCTCGGGGAAGTGATAAAGCTCTTACCCGACGACTACAAGGAACACACATTCCTGATACCCTATTCTGAAGGGCAGCTCGTTAGTCTCATCCACGGTAACGGAAACGTGCTGGAAGAAGAATACAGGGAAGAGGGGACATTCATAAGGGCTCTTGTCAGGGATTCACTCCTTGGAAGATTCAAAGAATACGAAACCGGGGAAGAAACTCCATGAACAGTATAATTTCAGAATATCAGAACTGCTACAGCACCATTTCGGGGATTCTTAAAAACAATTCCGATGTACTTGCAGCCTTTGTATTCGGTTCAATGGTATCAGGAGATCTATGGGAAAAATCCGATATCGATTATTTTGTGATAGTAAGGGAAAAAGAACCGGGAATCACAAATATCTATTCTGATTTTCTCGGAAGGCGTGTGCATTTTAAACTGCTTTCAAAGGAAGAACTTCTCGGGAACCGTGAATTAAGTCTGCGCGGCGGATTTCTCCACAGGATATTTTCCGCTTCAAAGCCAGTTTTTTCAAAGGACGAGGAAATAACGAGGTTTTATAACGACGGCAGATTCTACGATGATATTTCCAGGAAAAAATGGACACTCAATTACCTTGGTAAACTCATAAAAAAAGTTGATTCCACGGATAAATCCCTGGTCAACGCACATTATTCAGCGGCATTTTTTTCTGCCGTTGAAGCCATGCACTTTTACGGCATGGTAGAAATCAATTCAAGGGGATACATGGTATCGAGGGATAATATAAATATCGCATCGAGCCTTGATTCAGAATACGAAAATCAGTTCAGTGCCCTGGTATCCGGCGGTGACCTTGAAACGAGGATAAGAAATGCCCTGTCCTACATCAAGGAATCAGTGGATGGTACGATTGCAGAAGCTTCCGGGATAATTTTCAGTTTCCTCCGTGAACAGGATAAACCGGTGTCTTCCAATGAACTAAAGACATCCCCCTATTTTAAGGATTACTCCATAGAAATGGAGGCAATACTTTCCCTCCTGTACGAAAAAAAGCTCATCAAAAAAGAATACAGAGAGGTATTTACATCCCCAGGGGAAATACTTATAAGGGAAAATGCGTATCTCATATGAGTTTTGTAACGCTTAAAAAAGAAGGCTTTTCTTCCATCACCGAAAAAAAGAGTGAATTCAAAGGGTATGCCGTGAGGATTACTTCTGAAGAAGAAGCAAAATCGGTGATTGAAGAAATAAAAAAGAAGGAAAAGGGAGCAAGGCATAACGTCTTTGCATATATAACAGGCGGAATAAAAAGATATTCCGACGACGGCGAACCCCAGGGGACAGGGGGAATCCCTGTTCTTTCAGTCCTTGAAAAACAGGGACTTTCTGATGCGCTGATTGTTGTAACCCGTTATTTTGGTGGTATACTTTTAGGTGCGTCCGGGCTTTCAAGGGCATACGGAATGAGTGCAAAAGAAGCCGCAGACGATGCAGGAAAGGTTACTGTAAGGGAAGGTATAACACTGGCACTTACACTTCCCTACGATGTCCATGCGAGGATTTCAGGACAGTTATCAGAAGATAAAATACAGATTATTGAAAGTCAGTTTACCCACGAAGTGAAACTTACACTACTTATACAGAAGGGAATGGAAGATGATTTCATTTCAAGGTATAAAGACTTGACCGGAGGCACGGCCATCACTGAGAAATTAAACAGTGATCTTTACTTTGAGGATGAAGACGGAAATCTTACGGCTATCCCCGGAAGACTTTATCAGTAACCATGCACAGAGACCGTACATTCAGGGTCATTGTAAAAACAAGAACTATATCAATATCCATACAGGAAATTACAGGATAAAATACTCCAATCGAAAGGAAAAAAGAATATGTCAGGACACAGCAAATGGCACAACATTCAGGCTAAAAAAGGCAAGACGGATGCCGCAAGGGCAAGGGTATTCACAAAACTGGGCAAGGAACTGATGGTTGCCGCAAAGGAAAATCCCAATCCTGAAACCAATTCAAGGTTAAAGGACGTCGTTGCCAAGGCAAAATCTGCCAATATGCCCATGGACAATATCATGAGGGCAATAAAGAAAGCTGCGGGAGAACTGGGATCTGCAGATTTTGAAGAAATAACATACGAAGGATACGGACCGGGAGGAACTGCATTCATTGTAGAAGCCCTTACAGACAACAAGAACAGGACTGCTGCCACCGTAAGACATGCCTTTGATAAAACAGGCGGGAACCTCGGGACAACAGGATCTGTAACTTTCATGTTCACAAGACTCGGTCAGATAATCATTGAAAAGACAGATGAAACAGACGAGGATGAACTCATGATGGAAGCACTTGATGCAGGGGCCTCTGATTTTGAAACGGATGAAGACACCTTTGTAATAACAACTTCTCCTGAAAACTTCAGTGCAGTCAGGGATTCACTCGATGAAAAGGGATATACCTTCCTTGAAAACAGTGTAGGGATGGTTCCCAACATGCTGACAAAGGCAGAAGGTGATGTGGCGATTAAAGTACAGAAACTAATAGACCTTCTCGAAGAAGATGATGATGTTTCTGACATCTACCACAATGCCGATATTATTGAATAGCCATCTTTAAACCGGAGAAATCCGGTTCTTTTTTTGGAAGATAAATCAGGAATATGGATTATACTGAAAATCAGATCATCAAAGAAAATGAGCATCAAATCCTCTAGGATAAAGAACAGCCAATCCCCCTGAGATAAAGAGGAGCAGATCCAACGGCAGGTAAAACTGAAAGAGAACGTATAAATTTTAATTCAATTTTTAAGACAATAATATAAATTTGACACATATAATAATATAAATCTGACATATACAGGTGGACTTTAAAAAGGCAGCTGAAGTCATGAAAACATATAAGGCAGGAAATCAGATGATCAGATGCAGGTACTGCGGGGAGGATAACCCCCAAGATGCAAGGTTCTGCAATCACTGCGGACGTAAGATAGTCCATGATGCAGATGATACGAGAATCTATGTAATGGAAGAGGATGATGATAATTCAAACCTCTCTTCAATGGGACCGGAAGAAGAATATGAATATATTCCTGAAGGAGAAAGTGCCGGAGAGAGGGATCTTGAATACTATGAAAGCATAAACAGGCAGGAGAGGGAACTTCAGAAGGAACGCGAGAGGGAAGAGGAAAGAAGAAGGCTTCTGGAAGCCGAGCTTCGGGAAAGAGAAAGAGCTGAAGCTGAAAGAAAAAGAATTTCTGAAAGAAAGTTCAGGGAAAACAAGGGTCCTGGAATAACATCAAAAATAAAAACAGGTAAAAAGGAAGAAGATGAAGTAATAATCGACAGGGATAATTTAAGGCCCATCGGTAAAAAAAGAGGAAACATAAATATCAGGAATATATTACTGATTGTCCTGACTCTTCTTGTTGCACTCATGTCTTTTTATGTACTGAGATTCGTATCCGACAGGAAATCCGATGAGGAATCCATGAAAAGATACAACAGCTATGTCTCTGAAACGGGTCATACTGAGGATGACTATAAAAATATGCTGAAGGACTACATAGGAATAAACGAAAGACTTTTGTCTGATTATAAATCCGCATCAAAAAAAGAAGGCAGGATTATCCTTAAAAAGAGAATTGAAGAATATAATTTTGCACCTTATCTTGATTCTGGTATAAGTGCTCTTATGGGACTGAGGGATTATGACAGGATACGAAGTTCCTTCAGTCAGCTTCTCATCTTATACAACGTCCTTAACAACCACGGTTTTGAAGGCAATATTCCCCAGCAAATCAATGCTGTCCAGGAATATCAGTCTGAACTTTCAGGTATATTCAGAGACAGGGA
>JBDHVQ010000028.1:0-13718 GCA_039809845.1 Clostridiaceae bacterium
GGAAAGGGCTACGTGATCAACGAAGAAGATTTTACCGCAGTGCTGGGCGGTGCCAATATAGATATAATGGGTTTTCCCACTGAAGGCTTCACATCCAGTGATTCAAACCCGGGAGTTGTACACCAGTCAGTAGGTGGTGTAGGAAGAAATATTGCAGAAAATCTTGCAAGACTCAGTGTTTCTGTAAGATTCCTCTCCATGGTGGGAGACGACATGAACGGCAGGATGATCCTTCAGAAGACCGGTGAAGCAGGTGTAGACGTTTCCCATGTTATAAAGGTCAAGGCACATGCGACAGGTGTCTATATGTCCATACAGGATGAAAGCGGCGATATGGTAAACGCCATAAGCCAGATGTCAATTTACGACACGATGGATGAATCCTATCCTGAATCAGTCCTTAAAGTCCTTGAATCATCTTCAAAGGTGGTCCTTGATTCAAATCTCAGTGAAAGGGCACTGAACTACTTAG
This sequence comes from Clostridiaceae bacterium, assembly GCA_039809845.1. Taxonomy (GTDB): domain Bacteria; phylum Bacillota; class Clostridia; order Clostridiales; family Clostridiaceae; genus JG1575. The sequence continues at coordinate 473 of JBDHVQ010000028.1, forward strand.
GATATAAGCTTTCAAGAAAAGATGTATACCTTGATACCGTATCAGTAAAAAAAGCGCTCCGTGCAAGACATATTTTAAGCAAAATCCATACCATAAAGCCCAATATGCTTGAAGCTGAAGCTCTTACCGGAATAAAGATAACCGATGAAACCACACTGAGAAGAAACGGTGACTGGTTCCTTGAAAAGGGAGTTAAAAATATTTATATTTCCCTCGGCAAGGACGGACTTTACGCAAGAAACGACGAAAGGGAAGGGCTTATCACTGCAGGGCAAATCCATGCTGAAAATGCAACAGGTTCAGGAGATGCCATGATGGCGGGAATTATTATGGAATCTGGTTCTGACAACGATATTGAACTTACTGCAAAGACAGGTATGGCAGCATCACTTATTGCACTCATGACACAGGACACCATAAACAGGAATCTCAATCCCGAAAGCATAAGGGATGTAATGAAGGAGTATGAAATAAAATGGAAGGATATCTAGATATCAGCGAAGAAGTAAGAAGAGCGCTTGAAGAAGGCCGTCCCGTGGTGGCACTTGAATCCACCATAATATCCCACGGAATGCCCTATCCCCAGAATGTTGAAACTGCCCTGAAGGCTGAAAAAATTATAAGGGATAAGGGATGTATCCCGGCAACTACTGCCATAATAAACGGCAGGATGAAGGCAGGGCTTTCAGAAGAAGAAATAGAATACCTCGGCAGGACAAAGGGTATTGTAAAAACCTCCAGGAGGGATTTTCCTTATATCCTCTCACATAAGATGGACGGAGCAACCACAGTTGCGGCTACCATGATAATTGCTGAAGCTGCGGGAATTAAAATATTTGCGACTGGGGGAATAGGGGGAGTCCACAGGGGAGCTGAAAAGACATTTGATATTTCAGCAGATCTTGAAGAACTCCATTCAACTGATGTAGCAGTAATATGTGCCGGTGCTAAATCAATATTGGACCTTGGACTTACACTCGAATACCTTGAAACAAGGGGAGTTCCCGTCTTAGGTTACAGGACTGAATACCTTCCTGCGTTCTATACAAGAAAATCAGATTTCAAAGTGGACTATAAGATGGAATCCCCTGAAGAAACTGCAGAACTTTTGAAAGCAAAATGGGGAGCTGGATTAAAGGGCGGAGTTGTCATCGCAAATCCAGTGCCTGAAGAATATTCCATGGATGAAAAACTCATAAAGGAAACAATTGGGTCCGCCATTGAAGAAGCAGAAAAGGAAGGCATAAAAGGAAAAGAAGCCACACCGTTTCTTTTATCTAAGATAAAGGAACTTACAGAAGGAAAATCCCTCGAAGCCAATATTGAACTTGTTTACAACAATGCAGCACTTGCAGCAGATATTGCAAAAGCCTATTCTGAACTGAAATAAATCAGATAAGTCATATAAAAATATACCCTTATCTCGCTCTTTGAGAAAAGGGTATATTTTTATACCAGATGAAAAAATACCACAATCCTTCAGGCATTTGTACAGACTTGAAACTCCATGTAAAGGGAAAGGGAATTTAATCCTCTGTTAAGGAATTCTCCCTGCTGCGTGGTATAATATGGTTTAAAGAAGAAGGACTCAGTAAAATCCGAATTAATTTTTGAATTACCTTAAAAAAATATAAAGAAGGAAATGAATATGGAAATATTATATTTAGTCCTGCTGATACTTGCAGGAATCTTTGCAGTCAATTTCCTCATACCTGTGATACTTGTCCTTGGTACACTCTATATCCTGACAAGACTGATATTCAGGGGAAGCAAAAGCCTTGGGAGAAGATCCTACGATTCATTCAATCCATTTGAAGCAAACCGTGAAGACCCCGAATACAGGGATGAACCACAATACGGCAGAGGATATACCTATTATGAAGAAAGCACCGAAGATAACCTGGGCTCCATGGGAGAACCTTCAGCACCCAGTGAAGAAAGCTTTATCGGAACAGAAAAGCCCGATGAAAACAATCCCTTTGAAGAAGTACCCATGTCAGTAACCGATGATGATTTCTTCGCAAAACAGCATGAAGTCATAGATGCTGAGATTGAAGAAGATACTGCAGGAACTATAAATAATCAATAAATAACTGAGAAAAACCCATGTGAGCTGTTTTCACACGGGTTTTTTCAATCTGCGGAATTATATCAGTGTACTGGGAATCCACCATGTTTCAGGCTTTTCAGGGATCAATTTTTCTCCTGGGTATATTATTCCTCCAAAACCAATTTCATCTCTGACTGAATCGAGTACATTAAATTTTTGAAGGGATTTCTAGATGTTAGTCCTGATTTAATTTAAAAAGGAAATATCTTTGTGCTTCTTTCTATTATTACGTCTATTTCTTTTTGGTTTGTATCCCTGTAATAAAAAATATTGGGATTCAAACCCTTATTCCAATATATCTTCAATATTTTGGATACGACACAGGTTTCGTATAAACTTCCAAAGATCAGACTCCCTTCAAGTGCTGCTGTATTTTCTATCCCCAGAAGATAACAGAGTATATCAAGAAAATAGATTTTAGGTCTTTTTACAAGTCTTTTCCCTATATTTCTGGACCATGGTTATAACTTATATACCATCCCGGAGGTCAGAAGGATATCAAGCCACCGGTCTATGGTTTTTGCATCAACTCCCACATTTTTTGATATTTCAGAAAGATTTAGTTCCTGGGCAGTTCTTGATGCAAGAATCCTGATAAATCTGAGAAACAGTCCCGAGTCCTGAATCCCTGCAATCTGAGTTGCATCCCTTTCAAGCCAGGTACTTATATAAGAGCTGTAAATGAGCTCTACTGATTTATTTTCTTGTGTTATTACTCCAGGAAAGCATCCGCTGTATATTCTTTCCAGTGTATTCATGTTTCTTTTGTAAGATTCCAGATATTTATCAGGGGAGTCTCTGGAAAGGGGAAGGAGAAAACCCCCGATTCTTCATCCTGTGAAATCCCATGTAATCTTAATACCAGTACACGTCCGGCAAGTGAATCGCCGATATTCTTGATTATTGTAAAAATATGGGAACTTGCTAACCAATACATTCCATCTATATTTTCTTTATCGACCTCCATTTTAATATACTGAAACAGACCAGGGGCATATTGAATTTCATCAATTATAACCGGTGGTTTATGTAGTCTTATAAAAAGTTCAGGCTGATTTACCGCCATTTCCCTTTCTATGGGATCATCCAGTGTGACATACTCTCTGTTTTCTTCCTTTATTTCTTTAAGAAGTGTCGTTTTTCCAACCTGCCTGGGTCCGGTCACCAAGACAACCGGGAAGTTATCAGACTGACTTCGGATGATTTCTGTCATTTGTCTTTTGATATACATTTTTCCACCTTCTTTAAAATAAATTATATCGTATTCCATTTAATCCGGAATAATATTCCATAAAATCAGGAATGAGATTCCCTAAAATCCTGAATTAGGTTCATTGCAGTTAAATAATGCAATTCTTTAAATCTTAAGATGAATATATCAGGCTTTGATATGTATCAAAGACGGAACATGGGTACATAATAAAGAGGAAAAGAGAACATATATTTGAATTGGGATATTATGTGTTATGATTACATTGTATTATTTTTTGATCAGGACAAATCTGAAATACTTTTATGGGGATATGGAATGTATGAATATATAAAGGGACTGTTCATGGGGATTACCCGTGAATATGTGACCCTTGAAAACAATGGAATCGGCTACAGGATATTTACTTCCGGGAATACGATGGCAAAGATGCCTGAAACAGGTAAGGAAACAATACTCTATGTAACACAGGTGGTAAGACAGGACTTTATAGGTCTTTATGGATTTGCCACAAAGGATGAACTTGAACTCTTTTTAAAACTTACTACGGTCAGTGGTGTAGGTTCAAAATCCGCACTTTCCCTTCTTTCTGTAAAGGAAACAGTAAATCTTAAAAAGGCCATTGCAGGTGAAGATGAATCAGTTCTTTTAAAGGCTCCTGGAATCGGAAAGAAGACTGCTCAGAGAATTATCCTTGAACTTAAGGAAAAGCTCGGCATGGAACTTATCAATGAAGGAAATTCCGGCGGAAAGAAAGTGAATCTCACCGGTGAGAGGACTGAAGCTCTCGAGGCCCTCCTTGCACTTGGATTCACTGAAAAAGAAGGGGAAAAGGCACTTTCAGAAGTGGATTCTGAACTGAGCCTTGAAATGACAATAAAAGAAGCCCTTAAAAAGCTCATGGGACAGTAATTTCCGAAGGGAATGATGAATATGGAAAATGATGACAGATTTTTAAGCGCAGAAGAACTGCCTGAAGACGAAAGGACGGAATACTCACTCCGGCCAGTTACATTAAGTGAATATATAGGACAGAAAAAGAACAGGGAAAGGCTTAAGATTTTCATTGAAGCTGCAAAGATGAGGGATGAACCACTGGACCATGTTCTCCTATACGGCCCTCCGGGACTAGGAAAGACAACCCTTGCAAATATAATTGCAAATGAGATGGGAGGAAATTTTCATGCTATTACAGGTCCCTCCCTTGATAAAGCAGGAAACCTTGCGGGAATTCTTTTAAACCTTCAGGACAGGGATGTTCTTTTCATAGATGAAATACACAGACTTTCTCCCACAGTTGAAGAAATCCTCTATCCTGCAATGGAGGATTACTGCCTCGATATAATAATAGGAAAAGGGTCCCAGTCCAAATCCATCCGGATGGATCTTGCAAGATTTACACTTATAGGTGCCACAACGAGGGCAGGAATGCTTTCTGCACCTTTAAGGGACAGGTTCGGTGTGATCTGCCAGATGGACTACTACGAACACGATGAATTATCCGAAATAGTGTCGAGGTCTGCAGGGATTCTCGATACTGAAATAGATGAAAAAGGATCCCTTGAAATAGCAAGGAGAAGCCGTGGCACGCCGAGAATTGCAAACAGGCTTTTAAAAAGGGTGAGGGACTTTTCCCAGGTGAAGAATTTCCCGCGTATCAACCTTGAATCTTCAAGGATGGCACTTTCAATGCTCGATGTGGATGAGAAGGGACTCGACCGTGTGGACAGAAAAATTGTTGAATCCATAATCAAAAATTTTGCAGGTGGTCCCGTAGGTATTGAAACTCTCTCATTTTTCATAGGTGAAGACCTCGATACACTTGTGGATGTCTATGAGCCCTATTTATTGAAAGAAGGATTTATTTTAAGGACACCGAGGGGCAGAATGGCTTCGGACCTTGCATACAGTCACCTGGGACTTGAAAGGGAATGAACAGATGAGGAATGAAAGACATACCCTCTGTATCGGGGACTATATTATTTAATATCCGGAAGAAAAGATTTTACAGGGGCCACACAGTATGCCATCTGAAAAGGATCTGAAAAGAGCGACTCTTTACTGACTTCGGGGAAGTATTTTTTTATCCTTATCTGTTATAATAGTTTACGCTGTATAAAAGGGACATTGGGTCCCTTTTATAATGGAAAAATATGGACGAAGGAGATTTAAATCTATTCTCTAAATTCCATCTGAAAATAAATGAAAGAGACTGGTTTTTTAAATGGACGTAAAGGATTTTTATTTTGATCTTCCCGAAGAACTTATTGCACAAAAACCCCTTGAAAAAAGGGATTCTTCGAGACTTCTGGCAGTGGATGCCGATAATGGAACAATGGAAGACAGACATTTTTCTGATCTTCCGGAGTATCTTCAAAAAGGCGATGTATTGGTTTTAAATGACACGAGGGTAATGCCTGCAAGACTTCTTGGTGAGAAAAAGGAAACAGGGGGAAGAATTGAATTTCTCCTTCTTAAAAGGACTGACAGGGATACATGGGAGTGCCTTGCTAAACCCGGGAAATATGCAAAACCCGGTAAGGAATTCATCTTCGGGGACGGGCTTCTCACATGTAAAGTAACTGAAGTCCTCGATACGGGCAACAGGATAATTAAATTCTCCTATGAGGGTATTTTTGAAGAGATACTCGACAGACTCGGTGAGATGCCGCTGCCTCCATATATACATGAAAAGCTCAGTGACAGGGAGAGGTATCAGACAGTTTATTCAAGGGAGGAAGGATCGGCGGCTGCACCCACGGCGGGTCTTCACTTTACCCCGGAACTTCTTGGTAAGATAAAATCAATGGGAGTGGAAATGGCTTTTCTGACACTCCATGTAGGACTCGGGACCTTCCGGCCGGTTCAGGTTACAGATGTAGGCAGTCATATAATGCATTCAGAATACTATATGCTCGATGAAAAAAATGCTGAAATAATAAACAAGGCAAAAAAAGAAGGAAGAAGAGTGATAAGTGTCGGTACCACATCAACGAGGACACTTGAAACCATAGCGCGGGATTCTGGGGAAATAAGGGCAGCATCGGGATGGACGGATATATTTATTTTCCCTGGCTTTAAGTTTAAGGCAGTGGACTGTCTTATAACGAATTTCCACCTGCCTGAATCAACACTCATCATGCTGGTTTCAGCATTTATGGGTTATGAACTTACGATGGAAGCATATGGACATGCGGTAAAAGAAAAATACAGATTCTTCAGTTTTGGGGATTCCATGTTTATAAATAAAGGGATGAGAAGCATTCCGGAAGATAATACTCCGGAGGATAAAAAGCTATAATTTTTGACTGAAAGGAAATCAATGGAAAACAGAGAAAAAAAGAGCGGGGTATATACCCTTATAAATAAAGATGGGATAGCCAAGAGGGGAAGGTTTGAAACAGTCCACGGGACAATTGAAACACCTGTATTCATGAATGTTGGGACACAGGGAGCGATAAAAGGCGCAGTTTCATCCATGGATCTCCATGAAATAGGCTGCCAGGTCGAACTTTCAAACACCTACCACCTGCATGTAAGGCCGGGCGATGAACTGATACGGGAAATGGGCGGACTTCATAAATTCATGAACTGGGACAAGCCCATTCTTACCGACTCAGGCGGGTTCCAGGTGTTTTCCCTCGCGGGAATGAGAAAGATAAAGGAAGAAGGAGTAACCTTCAGTTCCCATGTGGACGGAAGAAGGATTTACATGGGTCCTGAAGAATCCATGAAGATACAGAGCAACTTGGGTTCCACAATCGCCATGGCCTTTGATGAATGCGTTGCAAATCCTTCTCCGAGGGAATATGTGATTCCCTCAGTTGAAAGGACCACAAGATGGCTTAAAAGGTGCATGGCAAAGATGGATGAACTCAACAGGAATCCTGATACTTTAAACCCGGATCAGCTCCTCTTTGGAATAAACCAGGGGGGTACATATTCTGATTTAAGAATTGAACATGCTAAAGTCATAAGGGAATTTGACCTTCCGGGATATGCCATAGGCGGTCTTGCCGTGGGTGAATCCCATGAGGATATGTATAGAATTATCGAAGCTGTATCACCTGAACTTCCGGAAGACAAGCCCCTTTATCTTATGGGTGTGGGTACTCCCGCCAATATACTTGAAGCCGTGGAAAGAGGAGTGGACTTTTTTGACTGCGTACTTCCTGCAAGGAACGGAAGGCACGGACATGTCTTTACTGATAAGGGCGTAATCAATTTAGGAAACAAAAGATTTGAAAAGGACGAAAGACCAATAGATGAATCATGCGGATGTCCGGCATGCAGGAATTACTCGAGGGGCTATATAAGGCACCTCTTCAAGGCGGGAGAGATGCTGGCTTTAAGACTCTGCGTCCTCCACAACCTTTATTTTTATAACCACATGATGGAAGAAATAAGAAAAAGCATTGAAGAAGGGACCTTTTCAGAATACAAGAAAAAAAGACTTGAAGGTTTCATGACACCTGCTGAGGAAAGATAGTCCGGTTTTTAGGGTTTACTCGACATGATTCAGGGAATTCATTCTTGATTAAAGTTATGGTGATTTAAGTTATATGCATAAAAATCATGTTTTTGATGAAATTCTCATGTATAAAAGATATAATGATGTATGAATAAAGAAGATGAAAAAACAGGGGGAAGTATTTATGGAACTGGCTTTAAGTTTTCTGCCTCTCGTCCTTCTTGTAATCATGGCTTATTTTATGATTATAAGACCGGAAAAGAAGAGGAAGGAAGATTACAATGCGATGTTAAGAAGTCTTGAAGTTAACGATGAAATAGTTACCAAGGGCGGAATCGTCGGAAAGATAATAAAAATCGGCGAAAACGACATGATACTCGAATCAGGTCCTGACAGGGTAAGATTCAGGGTTTTAAGGGATGCCGTTTATCTCAACCAGACAAAGGCAGCACTGAAAGCAGAAACTTCTGCAACAAAGTAGAACTTTAAATTATTCTTATAGTTATTATTCATTCATCCATTTGAAAGATGAGTGTAAATGTTATAAAATAATGAAGTAAATGTTAACTAAATAGGGGGACTAATTGTGAAGAGAATCAAGACAGTAAACAAAAACAGCTTAAAGAAGACCCTGGCTAAGCCCGGCTGCAAGGAATGTGCAAACTCCTGCCAGTCTGCGTGCAAGACTTCCTGTACAGTTGCTAATTTAGCCTGCGAAAACAACTAATTCATTGGTCTTTAGGGGCAACTATTTACGTTGCCCTTTAATTTTTTTGGGAGGAGCCTTTAATTTCTATGGCACTTATACATAAATTCAGACAGGCCGGGGATGTCTATATTCTCGATGTCAATTCAGGATCCGTACACGTTGCGGACGATTTAATATTTGAAATGCTGGGTGAGGATGAAATAAATGACATCCCGTCCATAAAGGAAAAACTTAAAGGGAAGTACACTCCCGGGGAAATAGATGAAGCTTACGGGGAACTTAAGGAGCTCATGGATGAAGGACTGCTCTATTCTGAAGACCCATATGAAAAGATACTCGTGGGAAATGACGGTCCCGAATACATCAAGGCACTATGCTTAAACATTATCCACGACTGCAACTTAAAGTGCAGGTACTGTTTTGCAGATGAGGGTGAATACCACGGAAAAAGGGAGACCATGTCTCCTGAAACTGCAAAAAAGGCAATAGACTTTGTGCTCGAAGCATCAGGCCCCAGGAAAAACATAGAAGTCGATCTTTTCGGCGGGGAACCCCTCATGGCATTTTACACTATCAAAGCCTGCGTCGATTACGCAAGACAGAGGGAAAAGGAAACTGGAAAAACTGTAAGATTTACCATGACCACCAATGCTACCTTACTCGATGAAGAAAAGATGGAATATCTCGACAAAGAGATGGGGAATTTAGTCCTCTCCATTGACGGAAGACCTGAAGTCAACGACAGGGTAAGAATAAGGTTTGACGGAAAAGGCTCATCGGGAGCAGTTCTCCCTAAGATAAAATCCATGGTGGAAAGGCGTGACCCCTCCAGACAGTATTATGTAAGGGGTACATTTACCAGGGAAAACCTTGATTTCTACGAGGATTTCAAGTATCTCAAAGATCAGGGATTTGATGAAATCTCAATAGAACCAGTTGTCCTTCCTGATGAACATCCCCTTTCCTTGAGGTGGGAGGATGTGGAAAAGATTAAAGAGCAGTATGACCTTCTTTATGAGGATCTTTTAAAATCAGGAAGAGAAGGAGATTATACGAAGTTCTACCACTTCAATATAGACCTCTCAGGCGGACCCTGTGTCTATAAGAGAGTTTCAGGATGCGGTTCAGGTTCTGAATATATAGCAGTTACTCCCTCAGGCGATATCTACCCATGTCATCAGTTCGTCGGAAATGAGGATTACCTCATGGGTAACCTCGAAGAAGGAATAAAGAATAAAAAAATCGGAAAGACTTTCAGTGAAGCAAATATCTATAAAAAACCCATTTGCCGCGGATGCTGGGCGAGGTTCTACTGCTCGGGAGGATGCCAGGCAAACAATATCAATTTCACAGGGGATATCCTGATGCCCTATGAACTCGGCTGTGAACTTCAGAAGAAGAGGATAGAAACAGCCATTGCACTTAAATCAAAATTAATGGAAGAAAAGGTGTAGACCATAATGACCAGGAAAAAGAGATCAAGTTTATCAGCATTCATATTAATTGTACTGTTGACCATTCTTATTGCTGTCGGTGGAATATTCGGGATAAATTTCGGGGACTACAGGACTGTAACCTTCAACGAAAGCATCATAAAAGGACTCGACTTAATGGGAGGAACTTCGGTTCTCCTCGAAGTCCAGGCGGATGAACTGCCCGCAAATACCCTTGAAAACGTAAGGGAACTTATAAACTTAAGAGTCAATTCAACCGGTGCAACTGATGCCACAATAACAACAGAAGGCACAAAGAGAATAAGGGTAGATATTCCCGGTGAATACCAGACCAGGGAAATTGTTGAAAACTTAAGCAAGACCGGACTTCTTACTTTCAAGGATGAAGCAGGAAACGTGGTACTTGAAGGTAAGGATATCGAAAGGGCAGATGCCGTAATGGACGAATACGGAAAGTATGAAGTTGCCCTGAAGATGAAACCCGAAGGTATCGCAAAATTTGCCGAAGCCACAAGAATAAACGTGGGCAAGACAATCTCCATCAACATGGATGAGGAAATGCTTTCAGACCCCAGGGTCAATTCAGAAATCTCCAACGGGGAAGCGAGAATCACAGGTCAGAAGGATAAGAAAGAAGCACAGATGCTGGCAGCGATGATAAACAACGGTGCACTTCCATATCCTGTAAAGGCTGTATCAGTTAAAAACGTAGGTGCGACCCTTGGAACATCAGTACTTCCTGCAGTAGGAATAGCCGCAGCCCTTGGAATTCTCGCCATATTCATAATAATGATTTATTTCTACAGAATTCCCGGAATTTTAGCTTCACTTGCACTTATCATATTTGCTCTGGGACTACTCATGGTGACAGTATGGCTTAAGATTTCCATGTCACTTGCAGGTATTGCAGGTTTCCTTTTATCCGTCGGAATGGCAGTCGATGCCAATATACTGATATTTGAGAGGATAAAGGAAGAAATCAATGCAGGACTTCAGATCAAAAAGGCGATAGCAACAGGTTTCTCAGAAGCCATGTCTTCCATTGTAGATGCCAATATAACAACACTTATTTCAGGTTTCATACTCTACTACGTGGGATCAGGAACAGTAAGAGGATTTGCGTTAAACCTTGTTTTAGGAGTTATTCTCTCCATGTTTACCGCAATAGTTGTGACAAGGGTTCTCGTGAACCTTGCCTATAACATAGGCTGGCTCTCGACACCGAAGGCTTTCGGTGTAACAGGAAAAGAAGAATTCTCATTTAAATTCCCATTCTATGAAAGAAGGAACATATTCTTCATTCTTTCTGCAGTAGTTATAGGAATTGGCCTCATCGTCGGAATAGTAAAAGGCCCCAATATGGGAATCGACTTTGCCGGCGGAACACAGGTAACACTCGACTTCGGTTCAGTTCCCTTCAGCAAGGCAGATACAGATGAAATAGTACATAAATACGATCCGTCTGCATTTACCCAGGTTACTGACGGAAATATATACGAAATAAGATCACAGAACCTCGACACAGTTGAATTTGATCCGCTTCTCACTGAACTTAAGACAAAGTACGGCGAAGGTGAGGATTTTGTAAATTCCATAGATGAAATAGGAGCTTCGATAGGTACAGAACAGACTAGAAAAGCAGTCATGGCATCAGTTCTCTCAGTACTCGCAATACTTGCATATGTCGCAGTAAGATTCAACTTTACCCTCGGTGTAGGTGCAATAGTGGCCCTCGTACATGACGTACTCTTTACACTTTCCATGTACTTCCTTTTAAGGGTTCCGATAAATTCACCGTTTATAGCAGCGATACTTACAATCATAGGTTATTCAATAAACGATACCGTCGTTATATTTGACAGGATAAGGGAAAACTTAAAGCTGAAGAACAGGAATAACCTTGAAGAAGTGACAGACCTCTCCATTTCACAGACGATGGTCAGGACCATAAATACATCACTCACAGTATTTGTAATACTGATATTAATGTATTTCCTTGTTCCTCAGATAAGGGACTTCACTCTTCCGCTCCTCTTAGGTACCATTTCAGGTGTTTATTCCACAGTCTTCATAGCATCACCGATTTATGTAATGCTTGAAAAAAGATTCGGGAAAAAGAAGATGGGTGAAGCTGTAACTACAGAGACAGTTACATCAAAAACAGTACCGGCCTCAACTCTTAAAAAATCCGGTTCAGAAGTTTCCTCTGCGGAGGCTGCAGTAACTGAAAGGCCATCAGAGAAAAGGGAAAGGGACGGGAAAAAAGAGAAGACATATTCCAACAGATATAAAAAGAAGGAAAAAGCACCTGTAAGGACAACTGACAGGTTCAGCTATAAAAAAGATGACATTAGCCAGTCAGATTCAAGGGTTCATATAGTTGAAATTCCTTCAGATGAGAATAATACACTTTCCCAAGATAACGCACCTGAGGCGGGAACTTCAGAAGAATAAGAGAATTTCCATTTTCATTCACCCATATATTCTTTTTCAGGATATATGGGTGAAACAAATGGATTTTAACCGGAGGATGAAATTATGGATTTTAAGGAACACATAAGGGTTATAGAAGGATTCCCCATCGAAGGAATTAGCTTTAAAGATATCACAACCCTTATAAAAGACGGAAAGGTCTTCAGGGAAATGATAGATGTATTTGCAGACAGAATAAGAGAACTTGGAATAGATGCCGTGGCAGGTCCTGAAGCCAGGGGATTCATTTTCGGGGTACCCGTTGCCTATGCCCTCGGAATCGGATTTATTCCCATAAGAAAAAAGGGTAAACTTCCTGCAGAAACAATATCACTTACATATGACCTTGAATACGGTCAGGACACCCTGGAACTTCACAAAGATGCAGTAAAACCTGGTATGAGAGTGGCGCTTATAGATGACCTTCTTGCAACAGGCGGCACCATAACAGCCTGCAAGGATCTTCTTGAAAAGGCAGGCGCACAGGTTCCCTATATCGGATTTGCAATAGAACTTACAGGTCTTGAAGGAAGAAACAGACTCCCAGGCTATAAAGTGGATTCCCTCGTACAGTACGACCTTTAAATAAACAGAATAAATCAATTTATATGATGTAAGTATTGTAAGAAAAATTGTCGGTAAAAATTACACTTACAGTCCCGGTCTTAAAAAGTTCTTCATCCTTCCTGTGGATTGAGGGGCTTTTTTAAATTACATCATTTAAACATAGGAATTGACTCATACCATAACTATCGGTAATTAATTCTTTCGGATTATTTCATTCAGGGATTAATTGATCGGAATTATTTGAAGTGGATTA
>JBDHVQ010000029.1:0-13714 GCA_039809845.1 Clostridiaceae bacterium
ACACGATGGTTAAGCCTTACGGTGCCGATGATACTGCAGGGGAGGCCCTGTGGGAAAGTAGGTTGATGCCGGTTTTACCTCTCTTTATGAGAGGTCAATATTCCGCGATAGCTCAATGGTGGAGCACTCGGCTGTTAACCGATAGGTTGGAGGTTCGAGCCCTCTTCGCGGAGCCAGATCAAGACTTCTGATATATTTCAGGAGTCTTTTTTCTTTTTTTGTTTTTAACAGCGGATGAATAAGAATGGTTAAAACATTGTTTTTATTCCAATATAGTTTATTTTCCAATATAATAATATCTAACATAAGAAAAGGCGGTCTGACCAATGATTTTTGATGAAATACTCCATTTTATAGTCCCTCCCATAACTTCTATCCTTGAAATAATCGGTGTTCTTATAATTGCTGTGGGTAGTGCAAAGTCTCTTTTTCTCCTTGTCAAGGATGGGTTCAGGTTTGATGATGAGGAACTTAAACTACAGCTTGCACAGGCTCTTGCCTTATCCCTTGAATTTAAATTAGGAGCAGAAATTCTGAAGACAGTTCTTGTAAGGACAACTGATGAATTCATCGTTCTTGCAGCTATTGTAATTCTGAGGGTTATTCTTACAGTTGTTATACACTGGGAAATAAGATCCTCCAATGAAGACAGGAAAAAGGAAGAACAGGAATTAAGAATAAAAACACTTTCCAATTACATTGAAAAAACTGAAAAACAGGAAAACGGCAGGGGTGAGAAATAAACCGCTGCCGTTTTCTTAAGTCATACTGTATTCTTTTATTTTACTGATTTCAATATATACATCCTTACCCTGTCGTAGGCATCCTCATCTCCTACCATTACGAGGATATCTCCTTCCTGGAAAGTAAGGTATGGTCCCGGTGAGAGGAGAAGCTCTTCATTCCTTTTTACTGCGATTATTGTAGCTCCGGTATTCTGCCAGAAATTTACTTCACCGATTGCCTTATCATTGAGATTTGAATCAACAGGTATTTCAACTTCAAGTGGTGCGAAGGGATTTGATGTTTTGAACCTTACTGTATAATCCAATACCCTGTCTATTGAAGCTTTTAATTTCATATCCAGTTCTTCCTTCTGGGAGAGAAGCTGTGCTATGGAATTTTTAATCCCTGCGATGGAATCAACTTCCTTGAACTGGTTTATAAATTCCATGGAGTTTTCAAGTGATTCAACTATTATGCCGCTGCCATGGGCCACAGATACTATCTTCATGTCTTCAAGGAGCGAAACTGCCCTTCTTATCGTTTCAGGAGATACATTGTACTGTCCTGCAAGGGTCGATCTTCCTGAAATTCTCGTGCCTGCAGGAAATTCCCCGTTTGCAATCCTCGAGGCTATATCAATGGCAATCTGCTGATAAACCGGCTTTGTTATTTTTTCTTTTTTATTCCTCATATATCAATATGCCCTTTCTCATTATCTGAATTCTTCAGTGGAAGTCAGAATGAGATTTCCTTCTTTTCTGACAACCACAGTGTGTTCAAACTGAACGATCTGACTTCTGTTTTCGGTATATAACGGCCATGACCCGTCTTCATTTTCTTCTATCCATTCATCTCCGTCGGATATGAAAGTCTCAATGGCGAGGACCATGTTTTCCTTTATCATCTCCGCCCCTTCCCGTTCATTGTAGTTGAAGATGTAGTGGGGATCCTCATGGAGTGCTCTTCCTATACCGTGGCCCGTAAGGTTCATAAGGACTGTATAGTCATTTTCAACCGCTTTTTTAAATATTGCCTTTCCTATGGATGAAGTCCTGGTACCTGGTCTTGCAGCCTTTATCCCTGCGTAAAGGGCTTCCATGGAGACCCTCTGCATATCTTCCTGTCTTAAATCAGGTTTTCCTGCGGTGACAGTCCTTCCGGTATCTGAAAAGAAACCATCCTTTGAGGATGAGACATCAACGTTGACTGAATCTCCGTCCTTTATGACATAATCTGAAGGTACGCCGTGGGCGCATACTTCATTTACACTGATACATGAATACCCCGGAAAATCATATGAAGACATCGGGGCTGAAACTGCGCCGTTTTCTTCAAGTACCTTTCTGCATATATCGTCGAGGTCTCCCGTTGTGATTCCTGGTCTTACGGATGCTGCCATCTTATCCCTTGCCAGGGCAACTATGCGGGATATTTCCTTCATTTTCTGAAGTTCTTCTTCTGTTTTTATTATCATGTCATCCCTTCTTTCTAAATAAAATAGTAACACAGGTGACACTCAATGACCAATGTCACTTTCATTCATAAATTATTCAAAAGATGAGTAAAGTGGCTGCCTGTTGAAACTTTCTGACCGAAAATCGTTTACAACCATAATTATAAGATTTATAATTCTATTTAAACAAGTTGGAGACTAAATAAACTGTCAGATGAGATTCTATTCGGAGGTAGATAATATGAAGGACTTTGACTACAGCATCAGAAACATCAGAAATGTCGGAATAATCGGCCACAGCGGATCTGGAAAGACCACTCTTACTGAAGCGCTGATAAACTACACCGGCGGTTCAGACAGAATGGGAAGGATCGAGGAAGGAAATACCGTAACTGACTACGATCCGGAAGAAAAGAAGAGACAGATTTCCATCCAGGCTTCTGTGGCTCCCATATATTACAACGGAATCAAGATTAACCTTGTGGATCTTCCCGGTTATTTTGACTTTGTGGGTGAATCAATCCAGGGCATGAGAGCCGTGGATATGGCCATGATAGTTATGAGTGCATCACAGGGCATAGAAGTGGGTACGGAAAAGGCATGGAAATACACGGAGAAGATCAAGCTTCCAAAGGCATTCTACATCAACAAGATGGACAGGGAAAATGCCGATTTTGACAGGGTTTTTGAACTTTTAAAGGAAAAGTGGGGGTTAAAGATCGTCCCCGTACAGTACCCCATAGGAAGTGAGAAGTACTTCAAGGGTGTAATCAATATAGTTACAAGAAGAGCCAGGTACGAAGATGAGAACGGTGAGATGACAGAAGGTCAGATCCCTGAAGAATACAGGGAAAAAGCCGAGGAACTGAGGGAAATGGTCATGGAATCCGTGGCACAGACCGATGAAGTTCTCCTCGACAAATATGTATCCGGTGAACACCTCGAAGATTCAGAGATCTACGATGCCCTGGTAAAGGGCTGTGTTGCAGGTGAAATTGCCCCTGTAATGTGCGGATCTGCCCTTGAAAAGAAGGGTATGAAGACTCTTCTTGAAGATATCATAGAAGGGTTCCCTTCGCCTGAACTTGCTATACCGCAGAAGGCAAGGGATCTAAAGACAGATGAAGTGGTCTATATTAAACTAACTGAAGAAAGTCCTTTCTCTGCCATAGTTTTCAAAACCATAGCTGACCCATTTGTGGGAAAGATATCCCTCTTCAGGGTAATAACCGGTGAAGCAAAGGGCGAAATGAATGTTAAAAATCCCAACAGGGAAAAGATGGAAAAACTTTCAACCTACTTCCACTTAAAGGGTAAAAACCAGACTCCTGCAGACAGGGTGATAGCAGGGGATATAGGAGCAGTTGCAAAACTTTCCTATACAAGGACAGGAGATACTCTCTCAGACCCTTCAATGGATATAATATACGACAAGATCAATTTCCCTGAACCTGTAATGAGTCTTACAGTCGTTCCAAAGACAAAGGGCGATGAAGACAAGATTTCAACGGGTCTTACAAAACTCATGGAAGAAGATCCGACATTTGTGGTTGAAAGAGACCCGGAATCTGCAGAAGTAATAATGTCAGGTCAGGGGGAAACACACCTTGAAGTACTTGCCACAAAGCTTAAGAATAAATTCGGAGCTGAAGTTGACCTCAACGTTCCAAGAATCCCCTACAGGGAGACAATAAAGGGGACATCCGACGTACAGGGAAAGCACAAGAAACAGTCAGGCGGCCACGGCCAGTACGGCGATGTAAAGATAAAGTTTGAGAGAAGGGCAGACGATGCCGATGAACTCGAATTTGTGGATGCAGTTGTGGGCGGTGTTGTACCGAGAAACTTCATCCCTGCCGTTGAAAAGGGTTTAAAGGAAGCCATAACAGAAGGAATCCTCGCAGGATACCCTGTGATTAAACTTAAAGCCACTCTCCATGACGGTTCCTACCATCCGGTTGATTCATCTGAAATGGCGTTTAAAATAGCAGCATCCCTTGCATTCAAGGAAGGTATGAAGAATGCTCAGCCGATCCTTCTTGAACCTGTAATGAATTTAAGAGTTGAAGTACCCGAAGAATACATGGGGGATATCATAGGAGACATTACAAAGAAGAGGGGAAGGGTCCTCGGCATGGAAGTCTCAGAAGACGGTGACCAGATAGTAATGGCAGAAGTCCCCATGTCAGAAATACAGAAGTATTCTTCTGAATTAAGATCCATGACCCAGGCAAAAGGTGAATATAAAGCAGAATTTGCAAGGTACGAAGAAGTTCCTGAAAGTGAAGTCAATAAGATTATAGAAAAGACAAAGGCACTCAAGGAAGGAAAATAATAAAAAAATACTTAAATGACAGAAGGCACCCTAAAAAGTGCCTTCTGCCATTTAATGGTATCACCTGCAGTCACATTTTTTCATTCGGCGGAGTAAGAATAAACCTATCCCAAGCACCATGAGTGGTACCAGGTTAATTCTGATTTCGTATTTCGGTTCCTTTGCCATGCATACTACCTCCTGTTTCTGAGATATCTGAAAGAATAAAAGTCCTTCATTTATGGAGATTATGGCATTGTAACGTTATCAGTATATCAATTTAACATTTAATATACAAAGGATTAACGAATCCGGTGAAGATGATATTAATGTACACATACTGAGTGAGGTATAAAGATGATCGGGATATTTTAAGGACAGTCATTCACTGAAGGAGAAGCCAAGTCATGATAAAAACAAAAACAGCAGGACTAAAAGATCTTGATAAAGTACTTGAAATTGAAAATGAGTGTTTCACAGTGGATGCTTATCCTTCGAAAGAATGGGAATACCTTCTTACAGAACCTGGTTTTACAACACTTCTTGCTGTATATGATGGTAAAGCAGGAGGAGCCATTACATTTCACATAAAGGCAAATGAGGATATTACGCTCCTCCATCTTATAAGCATTGGAATAATGAAAAAATACCGGAGAAAGGGTCTGGGAAGATATCTTATGGATGAATTCATCAAAGTTGCTCAGGAGAAACCTCCCTATATCCTTATGGCTGAAACAAGAGTATCCAATACCCCCATGCAGAAACTTCTTGAGGAAAAGGGATTCAGAGCGGTTAAAAAACTTCCCCTTTATTACAGTGACGAAGACGGTCTTCTCTATTTAAGGGCGGCCGAAATAAAGAATTCTTAGGAAGAAGAAGTTAAGTAATTAAATGAAAAACTAAAAAGCATGACCTTAAGGATTAGGACTTTCTCTTTTATTAATATTACTCCAAACCATACTGCA
The DNA here is from genome assembly GCA_039809845.1 of Clostridiaceae bacterium. Lineage (GTDB taxonomy): Bacteria > Bacillota > Clostridia > Clostridiales > Clostridiaceae > JG1575. The sequence continues at coordinate 5,459 of JBDHVQ010000029.1, forward strand.
AACCTACTGCAAAAAGTCATGGTTTCTTAATCTTTTAAACAGATGCCGTATTTTCTATTAATAAATCCCGGTGAGATAGTGTCTTATCTTTAAATGTTTTAAAATAACCATAAATAAAGGTATTCAGGAATACCGGCAGATTATGTAATAAAAAGGAGGATTTATTATGCCCTGGAACAGAAACGACTACCCGGATTCAATGAAGAATCTCGATGAGGATGTGCGACTTAAAGCCATTGAAATTGCCAATGCCATGATAAAGGACGGCTATGAAGAAGGAAGAGCAATTCCCATCGCCATATCAAAGGCCAAGGAATGGGATGATGATGCTTCCGGTAAAGAAAAAAAGGATCTTGAAAAACAGAAGAACCTTAATGACCACAAGAAGGACAGCAGCGACTCCGCAAGGCTTCAGGACGCGAAGGTTAAAGTTGAAAAAAGAGATGACGGCAAATGGGCCGTAATGTCTGAAGGTGCAAAGAGGGCGGATTCACTCCACGACACAAAGAAGCAAGCACAGGAAAGAGCTGATGAAATAGAAAAGAACCGTGAAAAAGGCGAAAAGTAATCTCCTCTTTTAATTAAAATTCCCATATGTTACCACTCTGTTCAATACAGGGTGGTTTTTACTGTTTCTTTCCCGCTGATTTCTCAGTCCAATTTATATTCCAGGACAGAATAATTCAACGGGTGTAATTGATAATTGTTATCGGGTAAATTATACTCTCCATAATAAATCAATATTTAACGTACTTATTATAAGCCGTTAATGAATTACGGAGGTACCATGGAAAAATCAAAGGAAAATTTAAGGGAATTACTTTCGCACAGGAGTTATATCTGTTACTGGATCTCAGGCAGTTTTTCCATGACAGCAAGTAACCTCATACAGTTTGTCCTTTCACTTTATGTCCTTGAAAAAACAGGTTCTGCAGCTTTATTCGCTTCAATGCTTTCAGTGGTGATTCTCCCGATAATTCTTCTTACTCCTGTATCAAGTGTTGTCGGGGACAGATTCAGAAGGCTTTCTGTTATAAAAAGTGTTCTTTCTGCAACATCACTTATTCTTCTGGCCTTTTGTTTTAGGGTAACATTTTTAACTGATGAAGGTCTTCTCTGGATATATATACTCGTAATCCTGCTTGAAATGGGAGAAGTCTTTTATCAGGCATCAGAGTCGGCAATTCTTCCTGAGATTGTACCTTTGGATCTTATTCCTGAAGCCGTTTCATTATCCAAAATAGATGATGGAATAGTATTTACACTGACACCAGCTCTTGGAACACTTATCTTCAGATTTTATGGTATCCGCGGAGGACTCTGGCTTACATTTATCCTCTTTCTCGTTTCTCTTGGGGTCAGTCTATTTATTACAACTCCTTTCTATGAAATTTCAGAGGGTCATGGACCTGAAAAACAGCGGTTTATAAAAATGATTTCTGATGGATTAAGGATAATCGGAGATGATCCCTTTTTAAAAAGAATTATATTTATCGTTCCTCTTCAGTTTCTTTTTCTCTTCTGTATATACTGTGACAGTCGCCCATTTTCTCCTTGTGACATTAAACTGCGGTGAAGGTGCCTATGGTCTCTACAGATCCGTAACGGCATCCATGGTAATATTTGTTCCTCTTTTTCTGATTCCGGTTATAAGAAAACTTAAGATGAAGACTCTTATCGTCCGGAGCAGTTTATTCATCTCTGCAGTTCTTTTTCTGACTGCCATTGCGGTAGCAACTGCCGATATTTACGGTCAGGAAATGAAGAATTTCATCCTTATTTCTGTCACTGTTCTCGACTGCCTTGGTATTGCGGCAATGATGCCGGTACATATGTCAATTTCCGTATTTTATCAGAAGAATATTCCGGGAGAATACAGGAGCCGTGTACTTTCAGTAATGAGAATGCTCTCTTTAATATCTGTACCCATGGGAAATATGGTATTCGGCATCCTGACTGACAGGCTCCCGGATTAATGAGCATATTCACTGCCTCCGCCGGAACTTTCATATGTCTCTGCCTTTATAAGGCAACATTCAGGTATTTAAACGGTGAGGAAGATGATACGGGGAAAATGAACCTGTGTAATGAACCTGCTGAAGAATCAATAGAATGTGGAATCACAGAATAAAGAAAGAATTTCCTGAGATGTCATTATTTTATTCCCACCTCCTTTGGGTTAATATAGAATAAAAGCCCTTGGATGGGAAAAGATTGCTTTCTCCTGCATTATTTCAAGATAACAGGTTTTTATAAGGTGGAGGGATTTATGGATAAGGTATTTTATATAGGTGTGGATGTGGGCGGAACCAAGATAAGTACTGCAATATCTGGAAGGGACGGAAAGATTCTTGAAAATGTCGTTGTTCCGACAGGATCTGAAGAAGGTTCTGATAAGGTAATGGAAAGAATACTGAAAACCATAGGTGATGTGATGGAGCTTTCAGGAACCGAACCTTCTGAAATTGCTGCAGTCGGTATAGGAGCCCCGGGGCCCCAGGATCAGACCACTGGATCCATAGTGACCACCACAAATCTTCCGTTTAAGAACTATTCACTGACAAAGCCCTTGGAAGAAAAGTTCGGTATTCCTGCATATCTTGACAATGATGCCAATGCAGCTGCCATTGCGGAATGGATGTTCGGTGAAGGCAGGGGATGCCGAAATGTCATTTACATCACCGTATCAACGGGAGTCGGTGCGGGAGCTGTTTTAAACGGAAAACCCTATTCAGGGACCACCGGCAATGCCCTTGAAATAGGTCACATGACCATAGATCCGGACAGCCCTCACCGCTGCAACTGCGGCAACTACGGAGACCTTGAATCACTGTCTTCTGGCACTGCCATTGCAAAGAGAGGAAAAGAAGCAGTGGAGAGGGGAGAAGATACTATCCTCAGAAACTGCGGTGAAATATCATCCTATGAGGTTTATGAAGCATATCTTAAAGGGGACAGGGTTTCAGAGGAGATACTGACTGAAGCATTTGAATATCTTGGAATTGCCCTGGCAAACATGATTCTCATTTTTGATCCTGAGGTCATAGCCATAGGTGGAGGAGTCTCTTCGATGGGCGGTATACTTTTTGATACGGCGACAGCATCCATGAGGAAAAGGTGTTTTGGATTCATGGCTGACAGGGTAAAAATTGTGCCGACAGGACTTTCCAAAGACACTGGGGTTCTGGGCGCCCTTGCACTCGCAATAGTAAAATCAGAACAGTAATTTACAATATACAGCATAGAAAGGAAGGTAAGTATGATAATAATACCTTCCTTTTACTGTATAATGGTTTACATGGGTTCCTGATATTTATATATCAGTTATTCAAAAGGTATATAGCTTACATAAATATTAAAAGAGGTGATTATCATACTTGAGAATATAATTTCTGATTTTATGAAGAAAAATCAGTTCAGTCATTATACTGAAATAAGGGCGCAGGTTAATCAGAGGCAGGCTGCAACCCTTGTCGACGGTGTTTTACAGAATAATGTGTCCCTTACTTCAAAGGGAGTATCTTCAAGGATATACAGGGAAGGAAACTATGGATTTGCATCTGTTCCCGACTATTCTGAAGAAGGAATAAAAAGGGTTCTTAAAAAAGCATCTGAAAATTCAGAGTTTCTCTACGGAAAAGGAAAGGTCAGAAAACCGGATTTTGAAAAATTCCCCGGATTTTCTGAAGAAAATGGCTTTGATATGGAAAGAGAACTTACTCAGAGATATCTTATTGATTTTGCAAAGGAAACCGATGACTATATTTCACAAAAATATCCTGATCTTCTCTCAAGGACAGTAACCTGTGAAATGCTTTCAATTGAGAAGCTCTTCTGCAATACAGATATGGCAGAAAGTCACAGTTTAACCCCAAGATCCCTCGTTGCATTCGAACTGATTCTTGAAGGCAATGACGGACAGCCGGTAAGTATCTACCACAATGTCGGAGGTCTGGGCACTTTTACAGTAGTCCATACAAAACCATCAGACGTGTTCGGGGAAATTGATGAAATTTACATAAAACTGAAGGAAAAGGCAGAAGGGGTCTACTGCAGACCTGGTATGAGAGATGTGATACTCGCATCAGACCTTGCGGGAATCCTAGCACATGAAGCCGTGGGACATACTACCGAAGCCGATTTTGTAAGGGCAGGTTCGGTTGCAAAGGACCTAATGGGTAAAAAGGTAGCTTCAGACCTTGTCACACTCATAGACTATGCACACCACGATCCTGAAGGGAAGATATGCCCCATGCCCGTATTTGTTGATGACGAAGGAATCCTTGCAGAAGATGCTGTTATAATAGAAGACGGTGTATTGAAAGCATACATGCACAACAAGGAATCTGCCCAGGATATGGGATACAAGCCACAGGGAAATGCAAGGGCGAATGAATACTACGACGAACCACTCATAAGGATGAGAAACACCTGTATAGTACCGGGAAAATCCTCAGAAAAGGATATGATTGAATCCATAGAAGACGGATATTACTTCTCAAATACCACCAACGGACAGGCTGACTCCACAGGAGAATTCATGTTCGGTGTGGCATACGGATATGAGATTAAAAACGGTAAAAAAGGAAAGGCAGTAAAGGATACGACCATTTCCGGAATGGCATTTGATGTATTGAAGAATGTATCCATGGTGAGCGACGATCTTACCTGGCTTTCAGGCGGATGGTGCGGTAAAAAGCAGATGATCCTCGTGGGAATGGGCGGACCTGCCATAAAGACAAGACTCAATGTGGGAGGAAGATAATCATGTATTTAAAAGACAAAGCAAAGCTTCTGACTGACCTCCTGAAAGACAGGGGTGCCGAAGACGGAAGTGCTGTAATGACCCTATCTGAAATGAATGAAGTATATTACGAAGCCGGAAAGATTTCCCTTATGAGAACAGTATATTCAGAATCAGCAGTGGTTGAATATATAAGGGATAAAAAATCAGGCCGTGTATCGGTAAACCAGACAAATGAAAAGGATCTTGAAGAAGCTGTGGAAAAGGCTTATTCAATGTCCCTTGAATCAGAACCTGACGAATTCAGAAGGTCAGCAGATCACAGTGAAGTTAAAACAATAACATCCGGACCCATGAAAATGGATGAAGATAAAATGTACGAAAGACTCGATGAATTCATGGAAGCTGCCGCAAAGGATTATCCTCTATTAAGATTCGACAGCACTTCAGTTACCCACAACAAAATGAGGATAATATACAGGAATTTAAAGGGAGCAGAAATCACAGAAGAGAAGGCAAACTATTCCTTCGGAGCGATGTTCACTGCAGTAGACGGGGAAAATTCCTCTTCGTTCAATTATTTTGATATTCTTTCAGACAACCTCGACAAACCTCTCATGGAAATGGACGATGTCAGGAGAAACCTTGAAGGATCATCAAATCAGACGGTTCTTATACCCCTTGAAGGCGACGGAGGAGATGATGTCATAATAGCTCCTTCTGAAGTCAGAGGCTTCCTTTTAGGGGCTATTATGACCTTTGCCGGAAGCAATGCAGTTATGACTGAAACCGGAAAGTGGAGAGACAAAAAAGGAGAGAAAGTAACATCAGATCTTCTGACAGCTGAACTTAACCCTGTAGGCTCTGCCGGGGGAAAGACCCTTTCAGATGAAGGATACTTAAATAAAAATATGACCGTAATAAAAGAAGGTGTACTTGAAAACCTCGTTCTTTCAGATTACGCTGCAAGAAGGTCAGGAAGGGAAAGGTCAAAGAACCACTCCATTTGGAACATCACGGTACACCCGGGAAATACATCTCTTGAAGACATGATAAAAGATGTTAAAAAAGGAATACTCTTAAACCGTTTCTCTGGAGGAATGCCCTCTTCATCAGGAGATTTTGCAGGAATTGCAAAGAATTCATTCTATATAGAAGACGGAAAGATAACCGGAGCTGCAACTGAAACCATGGTAGCCGGAAATATGGAAGACCTCTTCAACAGGATAGAATCCATTTCAGAGGAAACTGTAAGTGACGGCAACGGCTCCCTTCCGTTCATAAGGACCAGGGGACTTAAAATATCCGGAAAATAGGACCTCGAGAGAGTAACAGGACGCAAAAGACACAAAAAAAGACAATAAAAATGGTATATAATTGATGGGGACGCGATAATTAATTTTTGCGTCCCCATTATTTAAAATAAAAGACTATAAATACTATCCAGGCAAACCAAAGCAAACAGAAAACGAACCAAGTCAAAACGAACGAAAGCCAACCAAAGCGGATTTAATCTGGAAAAATAACCCGGAAAAGAATAACCTGAAAAAAATAATCCGGAAACAAAAACACATTATAAAAACAATTTTTCAGGTGACCTGAAAGTTGAGACAAGAGATAAAGGAAGAAGCAGATGACAGATCTTTTTCTTACAAGGCACGGAGAAACCCTATGGAATACACAGAAGAGATTTCAGGGCTGGAAGAATTCACCGCTGACTGAAAAGGGAATCTACCAGGGAATGAGACTTTCCCGTGTCGTTAAAAAAGAAGGAATTGAAATCATATATACAAGTCCCCTTGAAAGGGCGTTTGCGACTGCAATATCTGCAAAGGGTGATATGGATATTCCTGTTGCAGTACTGGATGAACTCATGGAGCTCTCCCTCGGTGAATGGGAAGGAAAGACATATGAGGAACTGAAGGCTGAGGATTCTGAAAATTTTAAAGTCTACTGGTCTTCACCCATTGACTATATACCAAGGGGCGGAGAATCGTATGAGGAACTGACTGAAAGAAGCAGAAAAGCCGTCAGTTTAATGCTTAAAGAAAGCAGGGGAAAAAAGATACTTGCAGTGACTCATGGCATGACACTTATGACCCTCATCCACGTACTTACAGAAAAGGACCTTTCTGAGATATTAAAAGAAGATGTACTGCCACAGACTTCAGTCACACACATAAGAATAGGTGACAGAGATGGAAATTCAAAGGGAGAAATCATAAAAAGAGGTTGTATGAAGCACTTTGACGAAGGAGATAATTCAAGATGAAGGCAGAAATACTTACAGTCGGAACTGAAATCCTCCTGGGAGATATATTAAATACCAATACGAGGTTTCTTTCCAGGGAACTTGCGGCAATGGGAATAGGTATATACAGGCAGACAACCGTCGGAGACAACAGGGAGAGGCTTTTAAAAGCCCTCGGTGATGCATTCCAGTATTCGGATATGGTTATTACAACCGGAGGTCTCGGACCGACTTCAGACGATATAACAAAAGAAGTCTGTGCTGAATATTTCGGACAGAAGCTCGTTATTCATGAAAAATCAAAGGAAGAACTCGAAAAGTACTTTGCCGGAAAAGAAAATGCCATGGAGTCCAATTTAAAACAGGCGATGTTCCCGGAAAATTCAGTGATCCTGAGTAATCCCAACGGGACTGCACCGGGATGCATAATGACAGACGGGAATGACAAATACATAATTGTACTTCCCGGACCTCCCAAAGAAATGGAGCCAATGTTTGAAAATGAAGTAAGGCCATTCCTCCAGAAGCTCTCCGGAAAAGTTATAATCTCTGAAATCATGAGATTTATGAACATCGGGGAATGGGAAATGGCTGTGAAGGTAAAAGATCTTACTGACTCATCTGAAAACCCAACGGTTGCACCATATGCAAAGGACGGGGAATGTATTTTAAGAATTACAGCCATGGCAGACACTGCGGAAAAATGCTGGGACCTTATAGAGCCTGTTACAGAAGAAATAATAAACAGGATGCCGGATAATTTTTATGGGTTCGGCGAAAAGACACTGGAAGAACTGGTGCCTGAACTCTTAATAGGCAAAAAGCTTACCATATCCACCGCAGAATCACTTACAGGAGGACTTCTGGCATCTGCTTTCATAGATTCGGATAAAGGAATATCTTCATCCTTTATGGAAGGTCTGATAACCTATTCCAATGAATCAAAGATAAAAGAACTGGGAGTCAGTGAAGAAACTCTTGAAAAAAAGGGAGCTGTAAGTTCAGAATGTGCCATAGAAATGGCACAGGGACTTAAAAAAAGGACAGGAACTGATATAGCAGTCTCAACCACGGGAATTGCAGGCCCCACTGGCGGAAGCGAAGAAAAACCAGTCGGACTTACCTATATGGCAATAATTTACAAGGATAAGGAAATTGTCTGGAGGGAAGAATTCAGAGGTTCAAGAAACAGGATAAGAAGAAGGACAGTAAGGTCGGTCCTCAGTAAACTATTAAGATTCCTTGAAGAAGACACGGAATC
>JBDHVQ010000030.1:0-13693 GCA_039809845.1 Clostridiaceae bacterium
GTCAATGAAGTCCCCGGAGTAAACAGAATAATATACGATATAACCTCCAAACCACCATCAACTATAGAGTGGGAATAATCTCACATCCTCGGAAAGCCCTATTAAATAAGGCTTTCTGAGGATTATTTTATTTTTTTGACCCAATATTGACCCAAAATTACCATAATTTATGAGATTAATATACTTGGAAAATAAATATTTTTATGGTAATTATGTAATATAAAGTATAAGGAGGTTGATTATGCTTTTTAAGCAGAAGGTGATACTACCTGAAGTAAAGATAAAGATAAATGGAAAGATAAAAAAGCTATTGATTCTTACAGTAGAAAAAAGGTTCCTATGAGAATTCTACTTACGGACTTCTTGGCTGTTAAATCAAAATATGATAATTTGGCAGAAGCACATAATCCATGGGCATATCTGTACAAGGGTATCGAAGGGCATGAGATTGAAACTTGCGTATCTTATGAAGAGACATTGTTTCGGTTTTCAGCAATGACATTAAAAGATCAGAAGCCTTCAGATGTTATCAATGCTGCTTTTTATGCTAATCAAGCAAGAAATGACTCTGGTTTTGAGATAGGTTATCTTTTGCCACTCTTCCTTGACAATGTTAACTCAACAGATAGGATACTCGTTGTGAATCCTTCTCCCGATATGGTCTATATTATTGAAAATAGTGGAAGAAAAGGGGAGAGATATTATGCTGTTTCTGATTGTACGGTTGCATTATTGTTGAAATACTTTCAATATGAGTTACATTGGACATGAAAGAACACCCCTTTTCTTGTTTGGTCTGATAACTTAACAATAATAAAGATTTGTTCTTTTTTCAATATCAAAAATAATTTCTGCACCCATTTGGTGCAGGAATAATCTTCTACAAACAGAGTGATTTCAAGCGCTTCATCTGAATGTTATAATTTTCATGAATTATCTAGGATAATATATACAATATGAGCTAAAATGATTCATGGTTACACATTTGAGTTTTGCAGCAAAAAACAGAAAAACCTCTGAAACCCGGATAGACAGCGGGTTTCAGAGGTTCATGTTCTGCATTGAGATGTAGTGGAATTTCGTAAATTGTATAATCAATGAACAGAAGGACTAAAATATAATACATGACAGATTCTCTGTTAGAATTTAATTACCACACCTTGTTCAAAGGAGACTTATCATGGATCATTTACATTTCTACCACTTAAACCATATTTTCATGAAAGACGTAAACATCTCAGCTTTAAAGACCTTTGCTATATTAAGGTCTTAAGAGAGACTTTATCCCTTAGTCAGATAGCTAAGAAACTTAACTGCTCTCCTTTTACTGTCATGTATGAGCTCAGAAATCTAGTAATATGTCAAGAATAAATAATTAAAGAAAGGAGCTTAAAAGCTTAAAAATAAGCGCTCTTAATAGACGTCTGAATCTAAAAACTTGAATCCAAACATATGTTCAGTTTATTTGGTTGTTGTCCGGTTCACCATTGTAAAGCTTATTTTTGGCCAGCAATCCAAAAACCAGACGTACTAATTTGCGGCTTGTATGTGCGAGTGATCTTTTATGGTTATGGGTGGTTACTTCGTTGTATTTATTACGGTAGTATCCAGCATACTCGGGGATGTGGCGTCTTACTGAGTTCGCTGATTCCCCCGGAAAGTACCTGAGATAACTGTTTCCTGCCTTTGACATTCTGGTATCATCAGCTTCAAATTTCCTTGACTGGTTCCTAATCCATGTGAGACCGGCGTATTTAGCCAGTGAATCGCCTAATTTGAAAGCTGAGATTGAACCTATTTCTGCCAGAATACCGGTTGCAAGGACTGGACCTATTCCTGGTATGGACAGTAGAACTGTAAAACCATTAGGACTTACACCTTTTATAGTTCTTTCAATTGCATTATCAATCGCTTTGATTTCTTTTCTATAGGCCTCAATGCAGTTGAAAGAGCTGGCAAGAGAAATAGTAAGAGGTTTATAAAGGCATTCATCGAGCCTATAGGAGTCCCTTGCAGCTTTTTTAAGAAGCTGAGCAGTCCGAGATAAATCGCTGATTCTATTCTTGCTTTTAGCAGCAATAAACTCAAGAAGATCCTCTTCATCTGCATTGATTATGTCTTCCGGTGAAATAAATTCAGTGAGAATTGAGGAGGAAGTGGCACCGTAAATGTTGGAAAAAGGTGCATCCACCCCATCAACCAGCTTAAGTTCAGAGAACTTGAGATACAGATTGGAAATCATATATGTTTTTTCTATTGCCATACATTCAACAAGATGAAGTCGATGTCTGGTAAGTCTCTGCATAACGAGGTGTTGAGGACCTCTCCATGGTCATATGCTGATTCGGTTTGATCTTGCAAAGTCAGCATTGATATAGGAATCAGTAAGGTCTGTCTTTGACATGCCTATATAGGACTTTCTGTAGTTAGCTGTGGTTTTAGGGTTCAGACAGTAGACAAGAGGTCTGAATTTAAGAAGAGTCTCATAGGTAGACAGGAAGTTAGCTATATGGATGCTATACACAGAAGTAGATTCCAAAGCGATAACCAGTGTATCAAACTGGGTGTTTTCAGAGAAGATACTTCCTAGTCGTTCAGCAAGAAGTTCAGCACCGGGTCTATTGTTATCAAAGGATTTAGATAGAAACTTAGTATAGTGAAAATCCATTGCGATTACTTCTTTGGAGCGAGAGCTCACGTCAATACCGACAAACAGTGAGGACATAAAGTTTATCTTTAACATGATATCACCTCCATTCATAAGCAATTAAAAAGAGAAAGAGACTAAGATTTTCCCTATGGGAATAGCCTGACCACAACCTCGCATAATAAGCATCCAATACCCAGGGGAGAGTTTCTGAACTCCTGGATAAATGCAACGTAAGCGACAAATAGTACCATCTTTAAAAAGGATAATCCATCACCTAGACTAAAAATATAATAGTGGAGGTGGTGGATTGTCCAATTTTAAAGGTTTTAAACCTGAATCTGATATTTTTATCATTCCTGAAAGAGTGGACTTCAGGTTGTCTATCAACGTTCTTACTGCATATGTTCAGGAAATTCTTAAGATTTCTCCGATGGAAAATGCATGTTTTGTATTCTGCAAGAGAAACTCGAATAAACTCAAGATAGTCCAGTGGGACTTTAATGGATTCTGGCTCCACTATAAGAGACTGGAATCCGGGAAGTTCCATTGGCCTTCACCAGATTCTGCATATCTTCCCATAACGAAGGATCAGTATGACTGGCTCATGAATCAATTAGAGAGATGGGTTCAGGCAGGTGTTTGCAACCAAGGTCATCTAGACCAAAAAGCTCTGAAATTACCAAATTTAGTGGGCTTTAAGGGCTTTTTTGTTTCCCCGGATATGGTATGATAGAAGCATGGAAAACGTGATGAACACTAGGAAAAACCAACTTAATACACCCGATATGACCACTGATTTCAGTCCCGAGAAAATCAAGGAGATCATCCTTGAAAACATCAGGTTATAAAAGACAAACTCAATAGGCTCTATTTTAACTTTCTACCGCAGGTAAGTAAGAAATCAGCTAAAGCATTCAGAAATAAAATTAAAAGCCTGGAGATTCATAAACACACTGGGAGTACACTAGGAATGATAGCTGAAGCTCTGAACCCAATGATTCGAGGTTGGCTAAATTACTTCACTAAGTTTATGCAATCCGGAGTGAAATACACAATTGATTGTGTCAATAGGAGAATCTTAAGGTGGGCTATGTGTAAATTTAAGCATTTTAGAGGTCATAGAAGACGAGCTATTTGTTGGCTGAAAAACATTACAAAAAGAGAGCCTAAATTGTTTGCGCATTGGGCTCATGGATAATGTCTTTAATTTGTTGAATGATAAGAGCCGTATGAATCGAGAGGTTCCCGTATGGTTCTGTGAGAGCCTTCAAGTGAAAGTCCTGAGGGCTACTCGACTGAGAGGTCAGGTAACCGATAAGGTTACCCTCCTACCCGATTTATCGCTTACAGTACTTTAAGACATAAGAGGAGCAAATCCCATAACAAGGGTTTTTACCATTTTTTAGGAGAACAGTCATTTTTCTGACGTTGAATATCATTTAAATTCAATTGTCTTACTTATACAATCTTAATGTGCCAATTTTTTAAGTTAGTGCTAATATTTAGTTGGAAAAAGATAATTATTGTCAATAATAAAGTCCACTGAATGAATTGAACTCAAGAATCAGTTTGGTATCAGGGAAAATGAAATGGAACTGTAATTTTTGAATGTAGAGGATTTAAGTATGAAAAAAGGAAGACTCAGGATATATCTAGGTTACGCGGCAGGTGTCGGAAAAACATACCGGATGCTTGAGGACGCAAGGAATCTTAAAGATAGCGGAACAGATGTGGTCTTAGGGTATATTGAACCTCATAACCGTCAGGATACATCAGGAAAAACGGAGACTTTTGAAAAGATCCCTGTCCTCCGGCTTAACTACAGAGGCAGGGAATTTCCAGAATTCAACCTTGATCTTGCCTTAGAACGTAAACCTTCACTTATTCTCGTCGATGAACTGGCACATACCAATATAACCGGTGCAAGACATAAAAAGAGATATCAGGATATAGAGGAACTCTTAGACAATGGAATCGATGTTTTTACAACAGTAAATGTGCAGCATATAGAAAGTCTCTTCAATGTGGTAGAACAGATAACAGGTGTTGTCGTCAACGAAAGGATTCCGGACAGTGTATTTGACAACGCGGACCAGGTGGAAGTTATTGATATCCATACTGAGGATCTTCTCCAGAGGCTTAAGGAAGGTAAAATATACCAGGGACTAAACAGGGAAAGAGCAGCAGAAAACTTCTTTACTCCTGATAAGCTTACTGCTTTAAGAGAACTAGCTTTAAGGAAGGTTGCAGAACAGGTAAACAGGAATGCACTTAAGGAAGACAGAAAAAGAAGGGAGAGTCCCCCGACTGGTTCAGAACACGTTCTTGTATGCCTTTCTTCATCCAAAACAAATGCAAGGGTAATAAGGTCTGCAGCCAGAATGGCAGAAGCATTCTCAGCAAATTTTACTGCACTTTTCGTTGAAACTTCTGATTCTCCTGAACTTAAGGATGACAGGCGGAAATTCCTAAGTGAAAACTTACATCTTGCAGAGGGGCTAGGAGCCCAGATAGCCACAGTCTACGGTGATGATATAGCTGTCCAGATTGCACAGTATGCAAGATTAGTAAGGGCATCAAAGATTGTGATGGGAAGGTCCTCAGTTTCTACCTTCTTCTGGAGAAGAAAACTTGTGGACAGACTTACGGAACTTACACCAAACATGGATATATATATTATTCCTGACAGACCGAATGCCTCCGAGAGAAAAATGAGACCCGGGAGAAAAAAAGACGGAGGAATAACTTTCAGCGACACTCTTAAATCTGTACTGATACTGACTATGTGTACACTTATCAGCCTTTTTTTCGACAGCAGGAATTTCTCCATAGCAAATATAATAATCATATACATACTTGGGGTACAGCTGAATGCATTCATTACACACAGCAGAATCTACAATATTATTTCATCGGTCCTCAGTGTCCTGGTATTCAATTACTTCTTCACAGACCCAAGGTATTCACTGATGGCTTTTGATCCGGGATATCCCCTCACCTTTGTTGTAATGTTCACCGCTGCATTCATTACGAGCTCCCTCATAAAAAAGGTAAAGTTGCATGCTAAAAATGCATCTGACAAATCAATAAGGACGGAGATCTTCCTTGAAACAAGCATGAAGCTTCAGTCTGCAAAGGATGAATCAGATATTCTTGATGTAACTGCAGAACAGCTTGTGAAACTTTTAAAAAAGAACATAGCAGTCTTCCGTGGAGGAGAAAATCCCACTAAAAGCTATACACTCTACAAGTATGATGGTCCTGCTCAGTCAGATGAGATAAAAGAGAATTCTGAAAAAAATACTGTAGTTAAAGTGACAAGAAGTAATAGTGATGTGGATTATGAGGATACCGGGGACTTTATAGACCAGAATGAAATTGGAATTGCATCCTGGGTCATGAAAAATGGAAGAATGGCGGGCAGAACAACGGATACTCTATCTGAAGCAAGGGGAATGTACCTTGCTGTGAGGAGCCACGGGAAGGTCCATGCAGTAATAGGGACCGATATGAGGGATTCGGCGAATCTTGATTCCTCAGAAAGGGGAATCCTCCTCACAATACTGTATGAATGCGGGCTTGCCATGGAAAGGGAATACCTTACAAGAAAACAGATAAACCAGGAATCAGAAATTGAAAGGGAAAAATTAAGGTCAAATCTCCTAAGAGCAATTTCCCATGACCTTAGGACACCCCTTACCAGTATTTCAGGAAATGCTGGCATTCTTATATCAGACGGGGAAGGTCTTAATGAGGATAAAAAGAAACTCCTCTACACTGAGATCCAGAATGATTCCCAGTGGCTCGTAAAACTTGTGGAAAATCTCCTTTCCATTACAAGAATAGATTCAGGGGTGACAGATCTTCGTAAAAACAAGGAAGTCCTTGAGGATATTATTATAGAAGCAGTAAAGTATATAAGAAAAAACAATGCATTAAGAAAGATCACAACTGACTTTACAGATGAAATACTTCAGGTGGAAGTGGATTATCAGCTGATATATCAGGTAATGATGAATCTTCTTGATAATGCTGTAAAATATACAGAAGATAAGGATTCTGTGGATATTTACATAGGAAGAAAGGGACAGGATGCAGTAGTTGAAGTAAGGGATACAGGAAAAGGAATAAAAGATGAGGACAAGGACAGAATTTTCAATCTTTTCTACGTGGGAGGCAATGAAAGAAGCGATGGAAGAAGAGGAATGGGAATAGGACTTTCCCTTGTGAAATCTGTGATCAGTCTCCACGGTGGAAAAACTTTTATACGCGATAACAGACCAAAGGGCACAGTAACAGGATTTACATTGCCCCTTGCAGAGGGTGAAGGAAATGAAGAAAACAAATATTCTGATAGTTGAAGATGACAAGGCCGTGGGGAAGCTCATAAGTACTGCACTTGAAACCCATAATTACCAAAGGACACTTGCGGGGACAGGATCTGAGGCTCTTATTGCAGCCACTTCAGGAGGTTTTGAAATAATACTCCTTGATTTAGGACTTCCAGATATGGACGGAGTTACTGTAATCTCAAGAATAAGGGAATGGAGTAATATACCGATAATCGTAATAAGTGCAAGGACAGATGACAGTGACAAGATAGAAGCACTGGATTCAGGTGCGGATGACTATCTCACCAAACCCTTCAGTGTGGAAGAACTACTCGCTAGGATAAGAGTAGCAGAAAGAAGGGTAAAACAGGACAGGGACAAGCTTATGAGCGAATCTTCAGTCTTTGTGAACGGAGACCTGGTCCTTGACTACAATGCCGGAATCTTGACAATTGAAGGAAAAGAAATTCATCTTACTCCAATTGAATACAAGCTTATTACTCTTCTTTCAAAAAATATCGGAAAAGTCCTCACCCATAACTTCATAATAAGGGAAATATGGGGTTCAATGGATATTCCTGCTCTGAGGGTTTTTATGGTGGCCTTGAGGAAAAAGATAGAGAAGGATCCCTCTGACCCGGAATATATCCAGACCCATGTAGGAATAGGCTACAGGATGCTGAAGGTTTCAAAAACCGGAGAAGAAAAAATCAACTGAATAAGACAGTAACTGAAAGCTACATTCCAGAACAGGTATTATCATGGAATGGGGCTTTTTTATATACCTGTATCTCATCCCTGCCCTGATGGCTGAGGGAATTTTCATTTTAAAGTTTCATCTTAATGTTTTCTTTATGCTGGAGGAAAATCCCTAACACCTTTCTTATACCCCCCTTGTTATAATAAGCCTGAAAACGGAGGTGTTTTTACAAATGGATTTTATTGTACCGGGAATATTTGCCCTCCTAGCAGGAGGGACTCTCACACTTTTGAAATGGCTGAAAAATATGACAGGGAGAGATGAATAATGTTTATAACAATACTTGTACTGATTATCGGATTTTACCTTTTTTATGCACTTATAAATCCTGAGAAATTCTAGGAGGACAATATGCAGACTGCAATTTTCTTGATTTTTTTCTTAATAATGATAATTCCTGTCAGCAGATACATATTCATGGTATCCCAGAAGAAGGCCACAGTCCTAGATCCCTTTATGGACAGAGTCGACGGAGGAATCTTAAGGCTTTCAGGGATCTCTCATGAACCCATGACTTGGTTTGAATATGGAAGGGCAATGATTCTGACAAACCTTGCTATGATGGCTGCAGGATATCTTATTTTAAGGCTCCAGTCATTTCTTCCCGTCAATCCCAACGGAGCATCGGGAATGTCTCCGGATCTTGCCTTCAACACTGCAATAAGCTTTATCACCAACACAAACCTTCAGCACTATCCAGGAGAGACAGGAATCTCCTATTTAAGCCAAATGACAGTTATTATCTTCATGATGTTCACCTCAGCAGCTTCAGGATATTCTGTATGTCTTGCATTCATTAGGGGAATAACAGGACAGGAATCCCTCGGGAATTTCTATGAAGATATTGTAAGGGTAACTACAAGAATCCTCATTCCTTTCTCAGTTTTAGGGGGACTTATACTTATCTCCCAGGGTGTACCCCAGAATTTTTCACAGAATCTTACTGTGCATACAATTGCTGGTAAACTACAGGATATCGCAATGGGACCAATTGCATCCCTTGAAATTATCAAGCACTTAGGAACAAACGGAGGAGGATTCATGGGCGCAAATTCATCCTCACCCCTTGAAAATCCGACGGTGATGACAAATATGATCGAAATGCTTTCAATGATGCTGATTCCTGGATCACTCGTATTGACCTTCGGACATATGGCTGATGAGACAAGGAAAAGGAGAAAATCATCCGTAAAAAAGACATTTTTTTCAGAAGCATTTCCGGTATTTACGGTTATGGCGGTTATATTCCTCACAGGAGCACTTTTACTCACCACTTCAGAATTTAAGGGGAATCCCGTTTTTGCCGATGCGGGACTCACATCAACTGCCAATATGGAAGGCAAGGAATTAAGATTTGGGATTGAACAGTCTGCACTCTTTTCAAATGTGACTACTTCATTTACAACGGGTTCCGTGAACAATATGCATGACTCACTTACTCCCCTTGGCGGAGGAGTAGCAATGATGAACATGATGATGAATATGGTATTCGGAGGAAAGGGTGTTGGTCTTATGAATATGCTTATATATGTAATACTCACAGTATTCATCTGTGGACTTATGATCGGCCGTACACCGGAATATCTGGGAAAGAAGATCGAGAAGAAGGAGATGATGTTCACTGCTCTTGCAATAATAGTTCATCCCCTTCTTATACTGGCATTTTCAGCAATTGCAGTTACCTCATCAGGTGGACTTGATGGAATCACAGCCACTTCACACCACGGTTTAAGCCAGGTGCTCTATGAATATGCTTCTTCAGCTGCCAACAATGGATCAGGATTTGAGGGATTAAAGGACAATACATTCTTTTGGAATGTGACTACAGGAGTAGTCATGTTCCTCGGAAGATTCCTTCCGATACTGCTGCAGCTTGCAGTAGCAGGATCGCTCTGGAGAAAGAAGTTCATTAATGAATCGGAAGGTTCCCTTAAGACAGCAACAGTTACTTTTACAGTTTCTCTTTTAATAGTTGTAGTTATTTTTTCAGCACTTACTTTTATGCCCGCACTTGTACTCGGGCCTTTGAGTGGACATATTCTGCTATGGAGATAAAACATGGAAAAGCAAAAATCAGGAAATTCCTTCGGAAGAAAAATATTATTTGAAGCAGCAGCAGGGTCCTTTAAAAAACTTAGTCCCCTATATATGATAAAGAACCCTGTAATGTTTGTAGTTGAAATCGGATTCGTACTTTCATTTATAAATATATTCACCGGAACCGACCTTCTTGGTTCCCCGGTGAACAGGACATTCAATATACTTGTCTCTACAGTACTTTTATTCACGGTCCTGTTTGCAAACTTCGCCGAATCCCTCGCAGAAGGTAGAGGGAAAGCCCAGGCTGATTCACTGAGGAAAACCCAGGAAGGAATGACAGCAAGACTTGTCTTTCCTGACGGGAAAGAAGAAATAGTAAGTGTATCGGAATTAAAGGCTGGGGATGTAGTACTTGTTAAAGCTGGGGAGCTAATCCCAGGCGACGGGGAAGTGACTGACGGAATAGCATCAGTTGATGAATCTGCTATCACAGGAGAATCTGCACCGGTGCTTAAGGAAAGCGGAGGAGACTTCCAGTCAGTTACAGGAGGAACGACTGTTGTCTCTGACTGGCTTAAAATAACCATAGTAAAGGAAGCGGGTGAATCATTCATAGACAGGATGATTGCAATGGTTGAAAATGCTTCAAGGAAAAAGACACCGAATGAAACAGCACTTTCAATTCTACTTGTCAGCCTTACAATAATTTTCCTCATGGTTATTGCAACACTTTTTCCACTTGCCCAGTATCTTGGAATAAAGCTCAATGCAGCAGTTCTCATTGCCCTTACTGTATGCCTTATACCTACAACAATAGGAGCACTTTTGTCTGCCATTGGAATAGCCGGGATGGATAGGGTTATAAGATTCAATGTTATAGCAATGAGTGGTAAAGCCGTGGAAAACTGCGGCGATGTTGATACCATGATCCTTGATAAGACAGGTACAATCACCTATGGAAACAGGATGGCAGCAGAATTCATGCCTACAGGGAATACTTCAGCAGAGGAACTTACAGAAGCAGCAGTTCTCTCATCCCTGGATGATAATACCCCCGAAGGAAAGTCAATTGTAGTCCTGGGTGAAAAGATACTTGGAAGAACAACGAAGAGAATAACAGGAGCCCAATTCATTGAATTTACGGCAAAAACAAGAATGAGCGGAATTGAAATGAATGATGGCAGCCTTATAAAAAAAGGGTCAGCGGATTCAGTTAAAAGACTCATTGAGGAAAAAGGAGGAAGGCTTTCAGCTGACCTTGATATGAAGGTTGACAGTATATCAAAGCTCGGCGGGACCCCTCTTGTGGTGACAGACGGCAGGAAGGACCTCGGTGTAATTTACCTTAAGGATACTATAAAACCTGGTCTTGTTGACAGGTTCAGAAGACTTAAGGCAATGGGAATAAAGACAATAATGTGTACCGGAGACAACCCTCTGACTGCTGCAACCATTGCAGAAGAAGCAGGGGTTGAAAGCTTCGTGGCAGAATGCCGGCCGGAAGACAAGATAGATGTGATTCTAAGGGAGCAGAAGGAAGGAAAAATCGTAGCTATGACAGGGGACGGTACAAATGATGCTCCTGCTCTTGCACAGGCAGATGTTGGAATTGCAATGAACTCAGGAACTACTTCAGCAAAGGAAGCAGCAAATATGGTGGACCTGGATTCAGATCCCACAAAGATTCTGGATATTGTAGAAATAGGAAAACAGCTCCTTATAACGAGAGGATCACTTACAACCTTCTCTATAGCAAATGACATCGCAAAATACTTTGCTATTCTGCCTGCAATGTTTGTTACAGATATTCCGGGACTTTCAGTTCTGAACATAATGAAACTTTCTTCCCCCCTTTCTGCAGTATTTTCAGCGCTAGTATTTAATGCACTCATAATACCGCTTCTTATCCCGATTGCAATGAAGGGTGTGAAATACAGACCGATGAATTCAGAAAAACTTCTTACCCACAACATGCTCGTTTACGGAATCGGTGGAATAGCTGCTCCTTTCTTAGGAATAAAGCTAATCGACATGATAGCATCCCCGCTACTTAAAATGATAGGGGTAATCTGATGAAGACTATTATACAATCCAAAACTGAAAAAGAGGTATAAATATGAAGATTTTAAAGGGACCGGTAAGACTTACCCTGGTGTTTATGCTCATATGCGGAATAATTTACCCAGCAGCGATGACAGTCCTCGGAAATACATTTTTCAAGGATAAGGCTATGGGAAGTCTTATAAGAAATGAAAAGGGTGAAGTTACAGCATCCTCCCTCGTGGGACAGAAAAATGATGACCCAAAGTACTTGCATGGGAGACCGTCATCCGTTGATTATAATGTATATTCCCAGGCTGAAAAGGACGAAGGGAAATATAAAGGACCTGCTTCGGGCGGTTTCAATGAAGCGGCAGGAAGTCCAGAGCTGAAGGAAAGAATAATAGCAACGGTTGAAAAAGTTGTATCTGAAAACGGAGTCTCAAAGGAAGATATACCTATAGACCTTATTACAGGATCAGGTTCAGGACTCGATCCGAACATTTCACTGGAGGCTGCGCTGATCCAGCTTGAAAGAATCAGCATGAACACTGGAATTGGAAAAGAAGAACTCAGGAATATGGTAAATAACAGTACAAAGGGCAGATTTTTAGGTATTTTCGGGGAAGAAACAGTAAATGTGACTGAATTCAACATTGAACTTTACGGAAGACTTAAGAAGAACTGAATACGGTAAGGAGGGGCATGAATGGAACAGGCACTGAACGAGAGTACCAATTATGGGATAAGTGAAATTCCTGAAAAAAGTTATATTGCAGTAAGGGAAGAAAGCTATATGGCTGCACTTAAAATAATGGAAAAGATAAGGCAGTTTGCTTACAGAAAATGTAGCAGTTTCATTGAGCCCTGCATCGAAAAGATATGGGATGAGGGGAATGAACTTTATCTTTATCCCCTGGAGGAAAATATTCCAAGGGAGATAATAGACCTTATGAAAATTGATTTTAAACTTCGCGGAATTCCGACTGGAGTTATTGAGAAAATATCCTACATAAAACTTAATGGTGGAACATATCTTCAATTCAGAGACAGGCTTATGTTCAGCACTCCCGAGAAAATATCCTTCTTGATAAACCAGCTGAAATTCGGAAGCTACAGTATAGGAGAAAATATCCAACTTAGGGAAGTATATGAGAATAACTTTCATAATGATGTACTATACAGAATACCCCTGACAAAAACCACTGAATAAGCTGAAAATGGAATTAAAGAATGCAGATAGACACAAAAGATTCAATTTTAATTCCAATCATCAGTATAGCTTAAAACTCTGATTATACTCTCAGACTTAGTAATAGTATTTTATATTAAGTCAGAGGGTATTTTTATGCCTTTAAAAAGAAAGAAAGAGATGAGATAAGATAAGAGAACAGGTTATCAAGGACTTTCTGGAATATTATAAACCGGAGAGTGATGAAGAGATTCAGGAATGTCTGAGGGATTTCCCCGGGGGGACCTTCTAATCATTCCTAAAAGCAGAGCTCCAGGATCACCTTGAGATCGAGACTCTGGATAGTCCTGATTCAAGAAACTGATATTCATCCAGGACACTAATTCCAGTTTGTAAAGCCTGGAAGATCTGAATTTGCTGAATAAATAAAAGGGAAAAAATATGATATAAAAAGAGAAAGACTTGAATTAAGACCACATAGATTATAAGCGATAAATAAAATACGTCTTCAATCCTTACTGGGGGCCTCCTATGATTATGACATACTATCCTAGGAGGTTCTTATGAGTAATTATTGCGGTTTCAAGCCTAAGGTCGAGGCTTAACAGACAGAAAAACCTGGATATTGAATATTCTCTGAACAATATCATGCAGTTTCTTGTATATCAGAGAATCATTGA
>JBDHVQ010000031.1:0-13623 GCA_039809845.1 Clostridiaceae bacterium
CAATAAATTATGCTTTTAACATGGGGATGGTACAATTTCAGGAGTATATTGAATGATGAAATAATAAGGAATATTGGAAAGGAATAAATTAATGAAAGATACAGTATATATCACAGGGCATAAAAATCCCGACACGGATTCAGTAATATCGGCCATTGCCTATGCTGAATATAAGAACAGGACAGTTACTTCAGATGCAGTACCTATAAGACTAGGCCCCTTGAACCGGGAAACAAAATTCATACTTGAATATTTTGGAGTTGAAGAACCAAGGTTTATGGAAACCATGAAACTCCAGGTTAAGGATCTTGACTACGACAAGACGCAGCCCATAGAACCGGAGATTTCTCTTAAAATGGCTTGGAACCTAATGCACAGGAATAATGTCAATTCCCTGGTGGTTGCTGACGGGGAAGATTTCTTGAAAGGTATAGTTACAGTTTCCTCTCTTACTTCAAGTTATATGGATGTCTGGGATACGACAGTTGTCGGCAAGGCAGGTACATCACTTGATAACATCCTCGAGACTTTATCGGGTGAAATAATACTTCTTCCTGAAAACCCAAGACCTTTTTCAGGAAAGATGCTTGTAATTTCCCTGATGGCTGAAGATGCTTCTGAAGTCATTGAAGAAAATGACATCACTGTAATGGGAAATATAGGAGAACTTCAGATTGCAGCGGCGGAGAAAAATGTCTCCCTGATGATCATCACAGGAAATCATGGAGTCGGAGAAGATGTTTTAAAAGAATGCTCTGAGAGGGGTATTACAGTCATTAAAACTCCGCACGATACATTTACAGCGGCAAGGCTTCTTCCCCAGTCAGTTCCGGTAAAATCAGTTATGGCTGAAAATAATATAACTTATTTCAATGAGGATGAATTCGTAGATGACATTTCCCCTGTTATGACTCAGACAAGGTACAGGAGTTACCCCATTGTAAATTCAGAAAAAAGAGTCATGGGTACACTGTCGAGGTATCACCTTATATCCCAGGTAAGAAAAAAGATAATCCTTGTGGACCACAATGAGAGAAGTCAGTCAATCGACGGTCTTGAACATGCGGATATCCTTGAAATCATCGACCACCACAGGGTTGCAGACGTAGCTACAGGATCCCCCATATACTTCAGGAATGAACCTGTGGGTTCTACTTCCACCATAATTTCCTCCATATTTTTTGAAAACGGAATAAGACCATCGAAGAAGACTGCAGGTTTACTGTGTGCGGCTATTATTTCAGATACCCTTTACTTCAAGTCCCCCACTTCGACAAATACTGACAGGATGGCCCTTGAAAGACTCCTTAAAATAGCACATCTCGATGCAGATGAATTTGCCATGGAAATGTTCAGGGCCGGAACTTCCCTCGAAGGAAAAACCCCTGAACAGCTCCTTGCCCAGGATTTCAAGACATTTACCCTGGACGATCAGAAAATAGGCATCTCACAGGTCTATTCCCTCGATGCTGAAGCTTTGACAGACTACAAGGACGATCTTTTGTCCCTCATGGATAAAAGAGCTGAAAAAGAAGAGTACACAATATACGGACTCCTCATAACCGATATATTCAAGGAAGAATCAGAACTAATAGTAACAGGACCCAATAAGGAACTTCTCGAAACTGCATTTGACAAGAAGCTCTCCAACAATTCCATGGTATTACCAGGAGTCCTTTCGAGGAAAAAACAGGTAATACCTGTTGTAACTCAGGTTTTACTCAGCAGAAGGTAGACTGATTGTAAAATTAAATTAAACTAGACACCCGGCAGCACAAATAACTCTAACCATGGTATATACTTAAACAGTAAATATAATCAAAACGGAGGATAAATCCCATGACTGATGAAAAAGATTTAAAGGGAGCACCTGAAGAAACTGAAGGCTGTGGATGTGAAAACGGCGGATGCAGTGAAGGCGGAGAATGCGGATGCGGACACGACCATGAACACCACCATGACCACGAAGGTGAAGAAGTGGAAGTTCAGACAGTTTTTATAGAAAATGAAGACGGAACAACCGATGAACTCCTGGTTGTGGAAGAATTTGAATACAACGGAAGCCAGTATATCCTCGTTCAGAATGAAGATGAAACCGTAACTCCATTAAAGGCTGTGGGAGAAGAAGGCGAACTTGAATTCTTATCCGATGAAGAATTCGAAGAAGTTTCAAAGGCATTCAACGAAGCCCTTGAAATGGAAGATGAGGATGAAGACGAAGAA
Organism: Clostridiaceae bacterium; assembly: GCA_039809845.1. Taxonomy (GTDB): domain Bacteria; phylum Bacillota; class Clostridia; order Clostridiales; family Clostridiaceae; genus JG1575. The sequence goes on from JBDHVQ010000031.1 coordinate 2,224, forward strand.
GATACTGAAGATTCTGAAGACACAAAGAGTGAAGATTTCAGAAAAGAAAATGACAAGCTAGCTGAAGATTACGAAAAAGATGTTGCTTCTGACGACGTAAACTAAGAAATCACTGGGGCCGGGGCATTCCCGGCTCCTTTAATTTAAGACGAAAGGATTAATATGGAAAAACTGGCAGTTTTTGACCTTGATTATACACTGACTTCCAGTGAGACCCAGATGGAGTTCATCCTGTACCTTACGGGTAAAAATCCCGCCCTTATCCCTTTCCTTTTAAAATCGGCAGGCGGGTTTTTAGGTTATGCACTTAAAATATACGATGCAGGAAGGGCAAAGGAAATCAACTTCAGTGTCCTTAAAGGTGCAACTGAGGAAGACCTCACAAGGCTCGCCCGGGACTTCTACATAAAAAGGCTAAAAAAACTCTTTTATACAGACGGTATAAAAACCGTGAGAAAATGCTACGAGGAAGGATACAGGGTAATAATATCCACAGCATCACCGGAATTCTACTTAAAGGAACTTGAATCCTCGAGAATCATTGAAAAGATACTCGGCACAAGATTCTTAATGGAAAACGGAAGATTCACGGGAAAAATAGAAGGGAAAAACCACAAGGGACAGGAAAAGGTGAGAAGACTCAAGGAATACCTTGGTGACAGGGAAATAGATTTTGAAAATTCCCTGATGTTCACCGATTCCATGTCTGATCTTCCCCTCCTTGAACTCATGGGTAAAGGATATATAATCAACAGCAGAAAAGAATACGAAGGATACAAAGGTCTTACCTGGAGATAAATTATGGAAAACATGATACTGAACGGAGATCTTATTAAAAAGGACCCTCTTCTTATTCCATCAGGAAAAGGAATGGTATATGAGGTTGTAAGAGTCATCGGAAGGACTCCTTTATTTCTTAAAGGACACTATGAAAGGCTCCTCTCTTCCCTTTTATCAGCTGGAAAGGACAATTTCATAAGTTACCGGGAATACAGTGATGCCACGGACAGACTCATTACATCCGGAGATAAAAAGGACTTTAATTTAAAGACAATAGTCGATCCTGCTACAGGAGAATGGTATATTTTCGAATCTCCTTCCTCTTATCCTGACGACAGGCTTTATTCAAAGGGAATAAATACATCGGTTTTAAAATACGAGAGGAACAATCCCAATGCAAAGATTGTTAATACGGACCTTACAGCAGTTGCAGCAAAGCTTATGGAAGCTACGGGAGCCTATGAAGTCATCCTTGAAGACTCAGACGGAAAGATAACGGAAGGATCAAGGTCAAATATCTTCTTTTTTAAAAACGAAAGATTATTCACCCCTCCACTATCAAAAGTACTTCCCGGAATAACAAGACTTAAAATAATGGATACAATGGAAAAGGAAGGAATTCCCGTCGAAGAAAAAGACATAACAAGGGAAGATATAGCATCCTTTGACGGAGCTTTCATGAGCGGGACTTCCCCCAAGATACTTCCTATAAAAACTATTGACGGTGTGAAGTACCAGGTTACAGGAAATGCATTCGTAAGAAGACTCATCGATGCTTTCCAGAAGACCATAGATGAAGACCTCAATAACTACAGACAGGATTCAGATTATTAAAAACCTTAAATATCCCGATACATACGGTACCTATACCATGAACATTATTGATACCGGAAACATTATTGATACCCGAAACAGTATTGATATCAGAAACATTATTGATATCATGGATACTGAAAGTACTTAAAATCACTGTATTCTGAGGAACATCAAAAAAGAGGATAACCCATTAAGGATTACCCTCTTTTTTAATGTTCAGTTTAATTACCAGTGTCCAAAGTCTTTGGAATACTGATCTTATGACTTCTTGTCTTCACCGAGACTCTTGCCGTATTCTTTTACGAATCTGTCGATTTCGCCCTTATATTCAGCCATGTATTTGTGGATGAATGCACCGGCAAGAACTGCAAGTCCTATGGTACAAAGTCCAAGTCTGTGATGCTTTTTTCCGTGATGCACTTAAAACACCCCCTTATTGTTATTGATATCATCTTACCATTCAAAATGAATAAAAGTTTTAACAGTAAATAACCATTCTGTGTATTTACAGTTTATTTTTCAACGTCGTACCCTGCATCTTCAACAGCAGTCTTTACAGCATCTTCAGATACACTGCCTTTGACATCGGCATAGGCTCCTTCAAGATTTACATTTACTGATTCAACTCCGGGTAAATTACCGATTGCTTCTTCCACTCTCTTCTTGCAGTGGCCGCATGTCATTCCGCCTATATTTACTTTCATTCTTACTGCCTCCTTCTTTCTTTAACTTCTGATTCAATTATATCCTTTATATAGTTCCTGATGTTCACTTTAAGTCTTTCTTAACTTCTAGTTTTTTCCCGATTAATAATATTCCATTTAATTAATTGTCTGTACAAATTAATCACCAAAGAAATCCCTTTTTGACGGTTTCAGGTATCAGTTAATCTTCAAAATATGCAAATATTTCTTGTTTTTAAATAGTTTCTAGAATCCTGCTTTGAAGTTTCTCAGTCTTAATGCATTGGTAAGGACTGATACTGAACTTAAACTCATTGCAAGTGCTGCTATCATTGGGTTTAAGAGAGGTCCTCCGAAGAGGTGTAATAGTCCCATGGCTACCGGTATTCCTGCCGCATTGTAGAAGAATGCCCAGAAGAGATTCTGCTTAATGTTTCTGATAGTTGCCCTTGAAAGTTCAATGGCTCTCGGAACATCCATGATGTCATCGTGCATAAGAACTATGTCACAGGATTCAATTGCAACATCGGTTCCGTTTCCGATGGCCATGCCGACCCGGGCTTCAGCAAGTGCCGGAGCATCGTTTATTCCGTCTCCGACCATTGCAGTCTTAAATCCTGCATCATTTAGTTCCTTTATCTTTGCAATCTTATCTTCAGGCAGTACTCCCCAGATTATTTCATCCACCCCGGTTTTTTCTCCGACACTTTTAGCAGTATTCTCGTTGTCCCCTGTAAGCATAATGGTCTTTATGCCCATACTCTTGAGTTTTTTTATGGCTTCAGGTGTTGTTTCCTTTATTCTGTCTGCAACTCCGAAGACACCTAAGATATCCCTGCCTTTAATAAGAAACATAACTGTCATGGCATCTTTATACATGGATTCTGCGGCTCTTCTTACTTCTTCTGAAGGTATTATTCCTTCATCCTCATAGAAGGATGCATTTCCAAGTTTATATAATTTTCCTTCAACTGTCCCTTCTATACCCCTTCCAGCGACTGTTTTAAAGGAAGTTACAGGAAGTATATCAGTATTTCTTTCCTTTGCTTCTTCCATGAAAGCCCTTGAGAGTGGATGTTCTGATCCTTTTTCAAGGGATGTTGCAATTGAGAAGACTTCTTCTTCACTTCTTCCGAAGGACTTTATGTTTTCTATTCTCGGTTTTCCTTCTGTCAAAGTTCCTGTCTTGTCGAGGACAAGTACATCAGTAAGGTGTGCATTTTCGAGTGCTTCACCGGATTTTATGAGTATTCCCTGTTCAGCTCCCTTTCCTGTACCAACCATTATGGCAGTGGGTGTTGCAAGTCCCAGGGCACATGGACATGCTATCACAAGGACACTTACAAGTATTTTCATGGCAAAGGATATATCTTCTCCCCTTACAAGCCAGAAAATGAATGCAAGTACTGCAAGTCCTATTACAACGGGAACAAAATATCCTGAAATTTTATCGGCAAGCCGTGCAATCGGAGCCTTTGTAGACTGTGCATCTTCAACCAGTCTTATTATCCTCGATAATGTTGTATCTTCCCCAACCCTGTCTGCCCTATACCTTACGGTACCGCCAGAGGATATGGTTGCTGAATAAATCTTGTCACCTTCCCGTTTTTCAACGGGTACAGGTTCTCCTGTGAGCATGGACTCATCCATATAATTTTCACCTGAAATTACGGTTCCGTCAGAAGAAGCTGAAGATCCGGGTTTAAGAATTATTATATCCCCTTCCCTTACTTCATCCGATGGTATTTCAAATTCCCTGCCGTCCCTTTCAACAAGGGCAACCGCCGGTTTTAAATCCATGAGTTTTCTTATGGCTTCGGATGTCCTGCCCTTGCTTATGTTTTCAAGGTATTTTCCTAAAGTTATAAGTGCAAGTATAGTTCCTGCTGATTCAAAATAGAGGTTATGGGCCATGTGGTGATTACCTCTCAACACTTCATAGAACCCGTAAAAGCTGTATAATAGAGCTGCGGATGTTCCAAGTGCTATGAGAGAATCCATATTGGGTGTGAATCTTATAAGATTTGAAAAACCTGAAGTATAGAACCTTCTTCCTGAAAAAATAATGGGAAGAGTAAGTATCAGCTGAGTGAGGGCAAAGCGGATGGGATAAAGATCAGGATTAATGAAAGCAGGAACCGGCAGTCCTATCATGGGTCCCATAGCTATATATAATAATGGAACTGCAAATATCATCGAGAATATAAGTCTCTGCCTGTATGGATTTTCAGGCGGTCCCTCATTTTTTTCTTCTTCAACTTTTTTCTTTACAGTGTATCCTGATTTAATTATTGTCTCTTCAATTTCCTGATTTGAAATTTTAGCAGGATCGTAGGTTACAGTAAGTTTTTCTGTCGCGTAGTTGACACCTGATTCAATGATTCCATCCTTTTTATTAAGAGCCCTTTCAATTGCTGCAGCGCAGGCTGCACATTCCATTCCTCCGATATCAAGTGTCTCTTTTATTACTGATTCACTATTTTTTACTGAATCATTCTTTTTTGAATCATCAGTAAGTTCATACCCTGCCTTTTTAACGGTACTTTTTATTTCATCATCACTGATTTTATTTTCATCATATTCAACATAGAGCATATTGTTGGCATAGTTTACAACGGCACTTTCAATGCCTTCCTTTTTGCCGAGTACTCTTTCGATGGCTGCGGCACATGCAACACATTCCATTCCCTGAACACCGTATTTTTTCTTCATCATCTTTCTCCTTCCAGGAGTTTTCCTATTAATTCTGATATTTCCTCTGACTTTTTATGAGCTTCTTCCTTTGATCCAGATTCAAGTGCATCTGCAACACAGTGGTTTAAATGCTGGTGTATGATATTTTTCTGTGCCTTTTTAAGAAGAGACTGTGAAGCCATGAGTTGGTTTGAAATATCTATACAGTACCTTCCTGATTCAATCATATTGATTATCCCGTCCAGCTGTCCCCTGCATGTTTTGATAAGCCTGACAGCATTTTTCTGTTCGTCATTCATATATTATACCTCCCCCCGGGGGTGTAGTGATTACATCTTTATATTAATACCAGTTATCAGTTGTGTCAAGTTTTACTGTCAATGAATCATACCCTATAATCAGATATTCTCCTGCATGGTTCTTCAGCAGATAATCATTTGATTGCGTGATTTTACCCTTTACAAATCCTTCCTTTGATTTAAAATGGAATAAGCTGGTATTCCATAAAGGAAACCGGACTAAAGGAGGAAATATGAAAAAGAAAATTCTTACCACCAGGCAAATGGTAACCATCGGTGTATTAGCCGGTATCTGTATTGTCCTGGACGTCGCACAGATCGGATTTATTCCGACCCCCACCATGAATTTTACATTCATGCACGTACCTGTACTGATAGGTGCAATTCTTGAAGGACCCCTTGTCGGTGCAATAACAGGACTTATGTTCGGCCTTATAAGTCTTATGAAGCAGTTCACAAAACCTACCCCCATGTCTGTGATACTCATGGACCCCATTATCTCAGTTGGAGTAAGGGTATTCATGGGATATATTACCGCTGTGATATTCAGGCAGCTGACTAAAAGAGGTGTAGGTAAGACAATATCCACTGCTGTCAGCGCATTCTTAGGATCCATGACCAATACCATCGGTGTTTTAGGACTTGCATGGCTTTTACACCTCCAACAGTATGCCAAGATTAAGAACCTGCCGGTTGAAAAAGTCAAAGGCCTTATAGCTTCAATAGCACTGGTAAACGGTGTTCCTGAAGCTTTCATAGCCGTTGCCATATGCGTTCCCGTTGCTCTTGCCCTTTTAAAAACAAGGGGTATAAAGACAGAGGACCGGAAAGTAGCCGGAAAGATAAGATAAGTATTCAATTCCGGAAAAATTTCAGAACCAGATCCCAGGTAAAATTTGATACCAAATCAGATAAAATTTAATACAAGATCAGATAAAATTTAGAAAATAAAGTCTCAGATATAATTAAGAACCATATCTCAGTTGAATTTAAGTACTTAAAATTATAAAAACATAAATACCGGGCAGAAGATCTGCCCGGTACACATTTTTTTGCTGTTCCTGAAGTTTTACTTACTCAGCTGGAAGTATTACTTATACAGTTGAGTGATATTAAAACTGTTCTTCAGGACCGTTTTTTAGTTCTTCCTTGAATTCCTTGTCGAGGGACATTGTCCTGTCATCTGCATATTCTTCATCATCAAAGAGAAGATCATCCACAAGGTCTTCTTTTTCCTTCTTTCCGTATTCTTCGCCGTCTTCATCGTTTAAAAGTATGGCGATGGAATTGTTAAGCATCATGTCTTCGAAAACGATAAGTGCATCGTCGTTTTCACCCATTTTAAGAGCAATCTTTCCAGTATATGTTTCACCTGGCTTTATTATCTTCTTTTCAAGATCTGTTCCTTCTTCATGGGTCGGACATGGGCATGTGGTTCTTGTCTTTGTATTGTAGCTCTGGATCAGCATCGGTGAGAAGAAGTAATCCTTGTTTCCTTTATTGTGTATGGTAACGTTGAATTCTTCAGTTATCATGTTTTCGTTCTGATCTTCTTCTTCATTTTCTTCATTCTTCCTGTCTTCTGAAGAAACTGTATCAACTGCTGACTTGATCTGTTCCCTTACTCCTGACAGTGCATTCTTCAGGGCTTCGAATCCTGATGCTGCCGCATCCTTTAATTCTTCTCCCTTTTTCATTATCATGCTCTTGTCTTCTTCCCAAGCTATGTTTTTATCGGAATCTTCTGAAGATACCATCTTTTCTATCTTTTCATTTCTTGCACCGGGTCTGAATACTCTGTCCTTATCGCCTTCCCTTGGTATTTCTGAATCGATAGCCTGTGGCTTTTCTTCATCACCCTTGCCGTTTACTGTAACTCTTCCTTCAGCACCTGGATTGAAAACCATCTTGTCTGAAACTTCCGCTCCGACTTCCTTCTTGTCAGCCAAAAGGTCCTTTTCTTCCTCTGTTGCTTCCGGTGCCTTGTCATATACTTCTTTTTTCACGGTTTTTCCTATTGTAATTCTTTCGATATTGTCGCCGTTATTGTTATTCTTTGATTCAGACTTATTTTCAATTATTTCGTCTTCTTCTCTTTTTTCTATGGCATCATTCAATCTGCAGCCTGGGTTTTCTTTTTCGAGTTCTTTCCTTATTTTGAAAGCTTCATCTTCTCCGATATCTTTTCTGTCTTTCTGAAGCTCTTCATATTTCTTCTTATCTTCAGCTGTTTCTTTTCTTTCTTCAGCCTTTTCCTTAAGATTTTCTCTTATATCTTCGGCCTTTTCCTTAATCTTTTCAGCGCCTTCCTTTACGTTTGCACCGAGATTTTCAGCACCCTTTTTAAGGTTTTCACCGAGTTCGCCTGCTTTTTCCTTAAGGTTTTCAACTGTTTCTCCTGCTTTTTCCTTTAGGTTTTCAGCACCTTCCTTAATGTCTTTACCGGCATCCTCAGCTCTTTTTTCAGCCTTCTTCTCAAGTTTTTCTGCTCTGTCACCGGCTTCATCCATATCTTCTTTAATATCGGATCTTACGTTTTCTACCTTATACTTTAAGTCATCTCCGGCATCCTCTGCCTTTTCCTTAAGGTTTTCAAAACCTTCCTTTGATCCTTCCATGAGCCTGTCAGCTGCTTCCTTTGTGTTATCCTTTAATTCACCGGCTTTGTGGGATACATCTTCCGAGAACTTCATGAGCTTATCCTGAACCATTTCTGCTATTTCCCCTGCCCTCTTCTTCATTTCTTCCATGGGGTTTTTGGGTTCTGCAGTTTCTTCAGGGTTGAATGTTACTTCCTGTCCTACAGGAGAGATGTTTATGATTATATCTTCGCCTAAAAGAGCATTGCTTCCGGCAGGATATAACTTCGCCGCCCTTATTGTCATTTTCTTTATCTTTTTTTCGTCCATGACGGTGTAGTCATCCATTTCGTTCCATCTCTTGAGCTTTTCTGAGAATTCAGCTTTAAGTGATTCTTCCTGGTTCTTTCTGTTCCTGTAGATGGTGTAGGCACCTGCAGCAGCTGCTGTCGCAAGGGCAACGCCTGCAACTGTCCTTCCAAGATTCCCTTCATTCCTGTGGTCCTGTCTTCTCATATCTCTTCTGACATCCTTTATTTTCTTTTCAGCATCGTGTTTTAAACCTTCAGCCCTGTCCATTATTTCTTCCCTGGGCTTTTCAGTTCTCTTCATAACTTCTTTTCCGGCATCCTTCAGTCTGTCGCCGGTTTCTTCTGCAATCTTTTCAGCTCTGTCTCTTGCTTCCCTTAAATCAGGGTTTTTGTCTATCTGTTTTTTTGCTCCGGAAGTAATTTCCTTTGCCTTGTCTACGATATTGTCCTTGATTTCATTGACCTTATCAGTGAGGCCTGATTCATCTGCCTTTTCCCTTAAGTCCTTAACTACTTCCTTACCTTTTTCCAGAAGGTCCTGAGCTGTTTCCTGGGTTTTATCCCTTAAGTCTTTTGCATCCATAAATATTACCTCCTCCGGTATTATGGGTTAATTATATATCCCAATAATCACGCGGACTGAACCATAATCCAAAATTCATTTTTAATTATAAAATTATACTTATTCTTAATATTGATGTGATGGTTTATTACATTAAGCCACCGATAAGTCTCCGGAAAAAAGATTCACAGAAATAATAATTCGTCATATCAAATAAAAAATCGAAAAAAAATGATTTCAATAAGAAAAGACTCTCCATTCAAGAGAGTCTGAGGATTGTTATTATTATTTTTGAGATATTTTTTTGATGATTCCATTGTCTTTGGGTTAACTCTGAATAAATTCAGCATCATCTATTTAAACAGATTATCTTTTGGGCACTGGTTTGAGCAACATATAAGTGACATATAATTAAACTGATCTTTTTGCAAGCCAAATTCCGAGGAGTACCACTGCAGCACCTGCAAGTTCCGTGGGAGTGAGACGTTCATTGAAGAGGATAAGTGCGTAAATAGCAGCCATAATGGGCTGTGCAAGGGTCAGGACTGAAGTGAGGGATGCACTTATCTTACCGAGACACCAGCTCATGAGCCCCTGTCCTAAAATCTGCATTACAACTGCATAGGCAATGAGTCTTATATAAAGTCCGGGTGTTGAAGGAATAACCAATGATTCTCTATGCAGCATGGCTGCAAAAAGTGTAATACAGGCTCCCGCCGATGACAGAAATATAATTGAAAGGGCACTTACTCTTGAGCGTGCTTTATAAACTATAAGAAGGAATGCAGCATAAAAAACAGAAGCACCAAGGGCCAAGAGGTCACCGGTAAGATTATTCCTGCTTCCGCTTAATTTTCCGCTCATAAGTAGTGCAACACCTGATACAGTTATAATTGCACTTAGCAGAAATCCTCTGGTTATCTTTTCCCTGAAAAGGAAATAAGAAACCGGGACGATGGTAAGAAAAGTCAGGTTTACCAAAAGGGTGGCAACTGCAATACTTGTATAGAGAAAGGAAAGATTCCAGAAAATAATATCAAGCCCCAGGAATATTCCACCGGTAATTATTGTAACTTTGTCTTTTGAGGATATCCGGGGTATTTCCTTATAAACCATGGGGATCAGTATCAGAAGAGTAAACAGCATCCTGTAAAATCCGATACTGATGGGGGGGAGAGCAATGGACCTTACCCATATTCCTGCCGTTGCAAGAAAAGCGATGGCTAAAAGATTCAGCAGTACATATTTTCCTTCTTGCTTTTTTTCCATATAATATTTTCCTTCAGTTGTCTGATGACCATCCTTCAGAATGATTCAATCACTTTTACCCTTAGTTTAATCCTTTTTGGGTAATAAATATATATGATTTTTACAATGAGCATTTAAATTTACATTTTCAGAATTCGAAATATAAAGTCTGACCAATTTGGAAATAAATATTGGTATAATAAGTGGCAGGAATAATCCGCTTATTAATCCTTAAATTCCATTAATGGAATCTTAACAGGAATATTAAAACAGAGCTTTCTGAAATTTTTAATTTACATTCACTATAATATGGTATACGGGTCCGAAAGAAATATTTAAATCTCATTCATGCAGAATGAAATAAATTTTTTGGCCCTTATTTATAAGTCACAAACGGAGGAAAAATGAATTATTTTATTACAGCAATTATCATAGTCATTCTCGCTATTTTTATCTTTTCATTCCTGAGAATCAGATTCCTTGCAGATAAGATTGTGCATCCTGACAGGGAAACCTACGACAAGGTCTCACATGATATCAGGATGAGGATTGGATATACAGATGCCGAATACCTTGACCTTATGGGAACACCCTTTGAGGAATTTATTTTAAAATCAGGCTATGGCTACGACATATACGGACGGTATTTTGAAGGTTCAAAGGATAAATGCATAATACTCCTTCACAGGGAAGGACGAAACCTCATAGCATCATATAAATTCCTGGAACTTTATAAAAATCTGGGATATTCCTTTATAATGTTCGACCAGAGGTATCATGGAAAATCCGGCGGAAAGAATTATACCTACGGTCATTTTGAAAAGTGGGACTTAAAACTTGTGACAGATTATGCCATGACAAAGCTCAATGAAAATGCACTGATAGGAACCCAAGGAGAATCAGGAGGTGCCGCAACTGCGCTTTTAAACTTAAGAACCGATCCAAGAATCGGATTTTCAGTATCTGATTCTTCCTTCACGGATTTACTCGAAGTAATGAGGATTCTCCAGTATCAGTATTTAAGGACAAAATCAAAGAAGGTTCTCCAGGCAATAAACCAGGTAATCAAAAGAATGGCTGGCTTTTCCCTGGTATCTGTATCCCCTCTTACAGAAATAGAAGCCATGGAAGTTCCCGTTTTGTTTCTCCATTCAGAAAATGATGTCATAATCCCAAACAAGATGAGCAAGACCCTAATGGGATTTAAATCAGGGTATTCAAAACTCATCATTTTCAAAGGTTCACAGCATCTCCTCGGATTCTATGAACATAGAGATGAATACGAAAATGCAGTGAAGGATTTTACAGAACTCATGGAAGAAAACAGAAAGAAATATGGCAGAACTTATAAATAGAAAGAATATTTATCCTTTTCATGGATTCACTGCATTCATTGCATCCATTGCATAGATTTATTACCGGAATTAA